>NZ_CP176417.1:2423636-2726590 GCF_046245175.1 Lysinibacillus sp. 38-6 | reverse complement strand
CAACAAGGTAAAAGGGGAGAAAAACATGATTGCAACAAATGAAGAAGTGGTGAGTGTACTACGAAGTGTGCTTTCGGAAAGCCAAGTAACAATGAATCAAACGATTTTAGAGCAACATAGCATTGATGAATCTTATCATAGCGCTAGTTTACCGGATATTGTAGTGTTCCCAACGTCAACAGAAGAAGTAAGTAAAATAGTAAACATCGCCAACCAATATAAAATACCGATTGTGCCATTTGGAAGAGGAACAAGCCTAGAAGGACATGTCATTCCATATGATCACGGGATCACAATTGATTTTTCTAACATGAACAAAATAATTGAAGTAAGGGACAAAGACTTTCTCGTAAAAGTTCAACCAGGGGTAACACGTTCACAGTTAAATAAAGAGTTAAAAAAATACGGTTTGTTTTTCTCTGTCGATCCTGGAGCCGATGCAACACTCGGGGGCATGGCAGCAACCAATGCAAGTGGTACAACCTCGGTTAAATATGGCGTAATGCGCGACCAAGTTCGAGATTTAGAAGTTGTGCTAGCAGATGGCACGGTCATTCATACGGGCAATTTAGCAGAAAAATCTTCATCTGGTTACCATTTAAACGGCTTATTTGTAGGATCTGAGGGGACGCTTGGCTGCTTTACTGAATTGACGCTAAAAGTGTATGGCATTCCAGAGCATATTATGGCTGCTCGTGCATCTTTCAAAACCGTTAATGATGCTGTTGAAGCAGTCGTTAGTATTTTGCAAGCGGGCATTCCCATTGCAAGAGTTGAACTAGTAGACGAACCTTCGATGAAACAAGTGAACTTGCATAGTCATACAGCCTATGCGGAACAGCCTACTTTATTTTTAGAATTTCAAGGAAATGAAGCTGGCTTAAAGCAAGACGTTGAATTTATGAAAGAACTTGTAGCGGAACACCATTGCGAACAGATTGAATTTGAGACCGACAATGCAGCGCGTAATCAGCTATGGGAGGCTCGCCATAATTTAGCATATGCTTATGTTCATGGTCACCCTGGCAAAAAGCTAATGGTAACGGATGTTTGTTTACCGATTTCCGAGTTAGCAGGAGCTGTTGAACATGCGAGAAATGCGCTTAATTCATTTGCCCTGACAGGAGGGATTGTCGGACATGTCGGTGATGGCAATTTCCATGTGCTGTTAATGATTGATATGAATGATGCTGCTGACATACAAAAAGCTGATGAGTTCAATGAATTAATTGTACTGTACGCACTTGAACGAGGGGGAACTTGTACCGGAGAGCATGGTGTCGGTATTGGCAAACAAAAGTATCAAGAGCAAGAACATGGCAAAGCATTGCTTGTCATGGAAAAGATTAAACAAGCGCTCGATCCAGATGCTCTTTTTAATCCAAATAAAATCGTCAAAACTAAAAAATAGGGAGTGGAAATATGAAAATTTTAGAAGCCATTAGTACGATAGCGGGAAAATATTTTGCCATTTGGGTTATCTGTATTGCTGTTATTGCTTTTATTGTTCCAGATCCATTTTTAATATTCGGGGGCTATATTACGATTTTACTAGGCATCGTCATGTTTGGGATGGGGCTGACGTTAAAAGCGGTTGATTTTAAAATGATTTTAACGAATCCAGTGCCCGTTATTATAGGTGTCTGTGCCCAATATATTATTATGCCACTTACCGCTTTTTTAATTGCGTATATGATGAACTTACCAGCGGAATTAGCTGCGGGATTAGTCCTTCTCGGCTCTGTTCCAGGGGGGACTGCTTCAAACGTTATGGTCTATTTAGCAAAAGGCAATGTACCGTTATCCATTACAATGACTTCTTTTTCAACGTTACTAGCGCCAATTGCCACACCATTGATACTATTATTACTGGCAGGTAAATGGATGCCGGTTGACCCAATGGCTATGTTTACTTCCATTATTCAAGTTATTATTTTACCGATTATCCTTGGTCTTGTTATACGGAAATTTGCTCCTAATGTCGTCGAAAAGAGCATCAACGTTATACCGCTTATTTCAGTAGTTGCGATTATTATTATTGTTTCGGCGGTTGTTGCTGGAAATGTCGCTAGCATTGCTTCAGCTGGCTTTATTATTTTTACGGCTGTCATGCTGCATAATGCATTCGGATTGCTTCTTGGCTATTTAACAGCACTTGCGTTAGGGCTTGATGAAAGTAATCGCAGAGCCATTTCCATTGAAGTAGGGATGCAAAACTCTGGTCTAGGGGTAGCATTAGCAACTGCCCATTTTGGTCCGTTAGCTGCCTTACCGAGCGTTCTTGGTGCGGTTTGGCATAATATTTCCGGTCCAATTCTAGCAACGTATTGGTCGAAAAAAACAGCAAACGTTGCGCCGATACCTAGTAAACAAATGCAGGAAAGCAATGTTGGAACACATTAAATGTGACATGGGGCTTGAGCATAAGAAAAGAACGAATTTCCGATGGTGGAATTCGTTCTTTTTTGCGTATTAAAATACAAATCGCTTTGTTAAGTGTCGATTTCTTTTATAATAAATCCTCTTGCAAAAGTATTGAAAATTCGATTGAGTCGCTCTGTCATTTCCCCAGGCGTGGCATCAAAATCTTGTGCAATCCAGTCCAAAATTAAACCAGCTGTTCCATATGCCATATAGCGCTTTTGGGAATGATCATCAACAACTGACACGCCGTATTGAATATCAAATTTATCTTTGAGCAAATTAAAAATCGCTTCAGGTATTTGCTGGTGGATACGAGGTAACGTATCTTCTAACAGTAGTAATGTGAAGTAATCACGGTGATCGTAAATGTAATACAACAATTCAAAGGAATGGGTAGTCAACTCCTGTACTTTCACACGACTATTACTTTCATACTTAGACATGCTGTTATATTGGATAGCTTCAAACATTTCTTCCATTAACTCTTCAACAAGAACATCTATATTTTGATAGTACACATAAAAGGTTGTGCGATTATATTGAGCATAATCGACAATATCCTTCACTGTCACAGCACTAAATCCTTTTTTATGGACCATATCAATAAATGCCTTCTTCAAGAAATGCTTTGTACGTAAAGCTTGATTGGAATTAGATTTCATCAAATTTATCTCCTACATTAGACAGATTGATAAAAAGTGTTGGTTTCTTCGACATTATAGCAAATATTAAGGATGGCTTACAGAAAGTGAAACCCATTACACTAGAAATGTAACAACAATCTTTAGGGGAGGTACAAAAAATGAGATTTGAAAATAAAGTGATCATTATTACAGGTGCTGCAGGAGGTATCGGTAAAGAGATTGCTCGCAAGCTTGCAGGTGAAGGAGCTAAGTTAACGCTAGTGGATTTAAATGAAGCAGCAGTGAAAGCGGTTGCAGAGGAGCTTAACTTAAGTGAGGATCGCGTACTGACTTTAAAGGCAGATGTTTCAAAAGAAGCAGAAGTAAAAAATTATGTTGATCAAACTGTCTCAACATTTGGCCGCATTGATGGATTTGCGAACAATGCAGGGGTAGAAGGTCCAGCAAAAATATTAGAAGAAATTACTGAAGAAGATTTCGATTTCGTCTATAGCATTAACGTCAAAGGTGCTTTCTACGGTTTAAAATATGTTATGCCCATTATGAAACAACAACAAGCAGGTTCTATTGTTAATACAGCTTCAGTTGCTGGATTAATTGGGTCACCAAATATGATGCTATATAATTCGTCAAAACATGCTCTAATGGGCATTAATAAAGTAGCTGCGTTAGAAGCTGCTCCATATAATGTACGTGTCAATACAGTCAACCCTGGTGTCATTAATACACAAATGATGCGCCAGATTGAGGCAAAAGTTGCACCAGGTGCCGCAGAAGCTGCGCAATCCGCCTATCAAGATGCAGTGCCAATGAAGCGCTATGGTGAACCGAATGAAGTAGCAAATGTCATTGCATTTTTACTATCAGATGAAGCTTCTTATGTAAGTTCTTCATCTTACACAGTAGATGGATCATTATATAACATTTAATAACGGAGGGACTATCAAATGAAACGTTTTGAAGATAAAGTAGTCATTGTGACAGGTGCAGGATCTGGTCTTGGCCAAGCAGCAACACTTCAATTAGCACAAGAGGGTGCGAAACTAGTATTAGTTGACTTGAATGAAGCGGGTTTAAAAGAAACAGAAGAAAAAGTGTTGGCTATTTCACCACAGGCTGAACTGTTGTTAATTGCAGCCAATGTTGCAGATGAAAAGGCTGTAAAAGGTTTTGTAGATGCGACTGTTGAAAAGTTCGGCAAAATTGACGGTTTCTTTAACAATGCAGGTATCGAAGGAAAACAAAATTTAACAGAAGACTTTGGCATTGATGAGTTCCAAAAAGTTGTTTCTATTAACTTAAATGGTGTGTTCTACGGCATGAAATACGTGTTAAAAGTAATGAAAGAACAAGGTTCAGGGTCAATTGTTAATACGGCATCTGTAGGTGGTATTCGCGGTGTTGGCAATCAATCAGGTTACGCAGCATCTAAACATGGTGTTGTCGGCTTAACACGTAACTCTGCAATTGAATATGGCCAATTTGGTGTTTCGATTAAAGCAATTGCACCAGGTGCCATCATGACACCAATGGTAGAGGGCTCTTTACGTCAAATTGGTGGCGATAATTGGGAAGAGGTAGGGAAAGAATTCGTCAAACCAAACCCAATGCGCCGCTTCGGTAAACCACAAGAAGTTGGTTACTTAGTTGCCTTCCTTCTTTCAAACCAAGCTGACTTCATTAATGGTGTTGTTGTGCCAATCGATGGTGGACAATCATATAAATATTAATTATTGTGGAGAGCTATCCTCGCAATCTTTATATAGTAAGAAAGGTGAAATTGACTACGTTCAATTTCTCCTTTCTTTTTTTCATTTACATAGCCATTATGTAGTATCGTCATTTAGGTATAGTTATTGAAAATTATTTCAAATAATCATTTGACTTTCCCCCTTACTAAAGGGTTTATACTTTGGTCAAATAAAGAAAATGGAGGATGGAAGATGTTTAAAATCGGTGAGTTTTCTATGTTAAGTAAAGTTCCTGTAAAAACGTTGCGTTATTACGACCGAATTGAGTTATTAAAGCCACAGCAAACGGATCGAGCGACAGGGTATCGCTATTATGCCGCAGAGCAACTGCTTGAAGTAAATCGAATCCTTTTATACAAAGAATTGGGTTTTACCTTAAAACAAATTGCCCAGCTCCTGCATGAAGAAATTTCAGTAGAACAGATTCAAGGGATGTTTAAGCTGAAAGAGAGCGAAATTCAACAATTGGTAGAGCGAGAACTAGAAAAATTAAATCGTATTAAAGAACGGATGCAGTTAATTGGTCGAGAAGGCAGTGCAGAAAAGGAGCAGGAGGTAATGATTAAAACAGTTGAAAGTGAACGACTTATTGCTTTTCAATCTTGCGGGTCAGAAGAAGAGATTCCCTTGCTTTTTGAGACACTGAATCATTTGTTGGAAAAAGAAAATCCAGAATGGATAACTGAAACGCAAACCGTGTTATGGAAGGAATCAGCGGAAAAAGATTTTGAATTTGAGGTGGGGTATTCGCTCAAAGGTAAAGTTGCATCGATTCCACAGCCGTTATATATCCGTACGTTACCAGCTGAAACGATGATGGCTACGCTACTATTTCGTTCAAATTCACCTTGTGCACAAACTGCCTGCCTTGATTTGGCGACTTGGATAGAAAAAAATGGCTACCGAGTAAAAGCGGACCAACCAGGTAGGGAAATTTATTTTCCATCTTCTGAAAAGCAAGAAGATCGATTAATTGAAATTCAAATTCCGATTGAACGCTAAAGTTCCATAAAAATAGAAGGGAGAAATGTTTGAGTGAAAAATAAAACAGTTATTTATTTACTTGCACTAGCAGTCTTTTTAATAGGAACGATTGAATATATCATTACAGGCATTATTCAGATGATCGCAACGGACTTAAGTGTCTCTACATCTGTAGCAGGCTTATTAGTCACTGCATTCGCACTGTCGGCTGCCATTGGTGCGCCAATTGTCATTGCCTTAACAATTAATATTGACCGGAAAAAAATATTGTTATGGATGCTTAGTCTGTTTATTTTAAGTAATTTTATGACGTTTTTTAGCCATACTTTCACAATGGTTCTCATTTCAAGAATTTTGCAAGGCTTAAGTGGAGGTATTGCTACTGTTGTAGCAATGGCTGTAGCTACGCGCCTTGTGGACAGCGACAAAAGAGGGAGTGCTATTGGAATTATTTTAATGGGTTTAAGTAGCTCATTAGTTTTTGGCGTCCCACTTGGCACATTACTTAGTGAAATAATTGGTTGGCGGCCATTATTCATAGTCATTGCTCTCATGACCATCATTCCAGTAGCCGTTGTTTATAAGCGTGTGCCGTCTATTAAAGAGCAAGAACCCGTGACCATTGGGATGCAATTAGCCTTATTAAAAGATAAAAGAATTGTGTCGGCAGTTGCGGTGACATTATTTTATGTAGGTGGCTATTCGACGTTATTCACTTACTTAACACCGTTTTTACAAGCGACTGCAAATCTAACAATGGCAGAAATAAGCGGTATTTTACTACTTGCAGGAGTTTGTAGCTTCGTCGGCTCAAGCATTGGAGGTATTGCGGCGGATAAAAAGGGTCCTACGTTTACCATTTTCACAGGACTCGTGATACAAATAGGAATGTTGTTTTTACTACCAATAATCGGAGGGAATCTAGTTGGCATTGTTGCAATAATTATGATTTGGATGATTGCTACGTGGAGTACTTCGCCAGCACAGCAATACTATTTAGTTACATTAGTACCGAAGTCTCCCGATATTGCTTTAAGTGTCAACACTTCGTTTATTCAATTTGGATTTGCTCTCGGTTCGGGAATAGGCGGGTTTGTCATAAGCAGCAGTTCCGTATTGAATCTTAGTTGGGTCAGTGCTAGCACGGTTGTTCTCGCTTTACTCATGACCTTCATAATCGTTGTGTTAGAACGAGGTGCAAGTTGTAAGTCATTGATGGAAAAATGTTAAAATTTTTTGCACCAACCTAGTACGACTTTGCAAGGATACAATAATATTGGCTTGCTTTCCCCTGTAAATGTTAGGTAAAACTAACGTTTATGGGGTTTTTTTATCGCATGTAGGCCAGTAATAGAGGCATACGAAACTAATTCTCTTGCAATATCGTCTACAACTTGACAGAAGTGTAAAAACGGGAGTATTATACATTAGCCGCCGAAAAAAAGCTATAGTGAAGTAATAATTTTCCGAAATTTATACTTATAGTCTAAATATAATTTAAAAAAGTAATAGGTAGGTGCAAAAATGAAAAATCTAGTAAGTAAAAACTTATTAAACAAATTTTTAGGGTTTTATATATTAGCAGTTGTCATGTTATGGTTAAAAACATATATTACGCAGACTGCACAGTTTAATTTAGGAGTAGAAGGCGCTCTACAACATTTTCTTTTACTATTAAATCCACTAGGGTCGGCAATGCTATTCCTAGGATTCTCGTTTTTATTTAGAGGAAAGAAAAAATATACATCACTCGTAATTATATACACACTGATGTCTATTCTTTTATATGCTAATGTTGTATATTACAGATTCTTTAGCGATTTCATTACATTACCGACAATTTTCCAAACACAGAACTTTGGTGATTTAGGTGGTAGTATACTTTCTTTATTAAAACCTTATGATATTTTATTCTTTGTCGATGTATTTGCTATCATCTTTTTACGTTTCTCAGGGAAAATACAAAAACAAACAACGGCTATGGGCTACAAAAAAGC
Source organism: Lysinibacillus sp. 38-6 (assembly GCF_046245175.1). Classification (GTDB taxonomy): domain Bacteria; phylum Bacillota; class Bacilli; order Bacillales_A; family Planococcaceae; genus Lysinibacillus. The sequence continues at coordinate 2,718,790 of NZ_CP176417.1, read as the reverse complement.
ATTCGCCATTATTGCTTTAGCTTTAGCAATATCCATCCTTAATTTAGGATTAGCTGAAACGAGCCGTCCACAACTATTATCTCGAGGCTTTGATAGAAACTATATTGTGAAATATTTAGGTATGTATAACTATACGATTTATGACACTGTTGAAACGATGAAAGCATCTTCAGAGCGAGCATTGGCGGATAGCAGTGATATTACAGAAGTCATTAACTATACAAAATCGAACTATGCCAACCCAAATCCGAAATATTTCGGTGCAGCAAAAGGAATGAACGTTATTTATTTACATTTAGAGTCATTCCAAAACTTCCTGATCGACTATCAATTAAACGGTCAAGAAGTGACACCATTTTTAAATTCATTAGCAAAAGATAAAAATACATTGTATTTTGATAATTTCTTCCATCAAACAGGGCAAGGTAAAACGTCTGATGCAGAATTTATGTTAGAAAACTCTTTATTCGGATTACCACAAGGATCTGCTTATATTACAAAAGCTCAAAATACGTACCAAGCAGCACCTAGTATTTTAAAAAATTACGGTTATACTTCAGCGGTCTTCCACGGCAATAACGGAAGCTTCTGGAACCGCAATGTTATTTATAAATCATTTGGCTTCGACAAGTTTTATGATGCAAGTTATTATGACACAGGCTCTACAGAAAATATGGCTGAATACGGTTTATTAGATAAACCATTCTTTGAACAATCTCAAAGTTTCTTAAATTCATTACCTCAACCGTTCTATACAAAGTTAATTACGGTAGGGAACCACTATCCATATAAAATGAGTCAAGATTTAGTAACAATTGACAAAGCTACAACTGGCGATGCAAGTGTAGATAATTATTTCCAAACTGCACGTTATGCCGATGAAGCAATTGAACAAATGTTTAATCAATTAAAAGAATCTGGTTTATATGATAATTCAATGATCGTTCTTTACGGTGACCATTATGGTATTTCTGATAATCATAATAAAGCGATGGCTCAAGTAATGGGTAAAGAAATTACACCTTATGAAAGTGCTAATTTACAACGTGTACCATTATTTATCCATGTTCCAGGTATGCAAGGGGAAACGAACCATACGTATGGTGGACAAACAGACCTTCTACCAACGTTATTACATTTACTAGGAATTGATACACAAAACTATGTGCAATTCGGTTCAGATTTATTATCTGAAGAGCACAATGAAATAGTACCGTTTAGAAATGGTGATTTCGTCAGTCCTTCGATTTATTCAATTGACGAGAAATACTATGATAGTAAAACTGGTTTACCACTAGATGATAGTCAATTAGAGGCTGCGCAAGCGATGAAAAAAGAAGTAGACCTTAAATTAGGCTTATCAGATAAAGTAGTAAATGGTGACTTATTAAGATTTTATACACCAACAGGTTTCACACCAGTAGATCCTTCTAAGTACAATTACAACAAAGATGCAGTGGAAGAAACGAAATAAACATTAAGTTTTGGAGGGCAGTTCGAGAAAATGTGTTTGATATCAAAAAATGATATCTGACCGTTTTCTTGAATTGCTTTTTTCTTTAGGATCAGTCGCATTAGCTGGACTGACTTTGAAGCGAAGTTGGAAATCTAGTGAAGCAGAAACTGTAAGAAGATAAATTAAAAAAGCTAGGTTATACTATAATAATGACTGACATATGAGCGCAGTGCTAGTGGCGCTTTTTTGAAAAAAACTAGAAGTAATGGGAGAACTAAGTTTGACAGTGTTGCCCATCATGAGAGGATTTGAAATTGCAAATGACGACTAATTTTTGGCAGGAATTACCTAGACCATTTTTTATACTTGCACCGATGGAAGATGTAACAGATGTTGTTTTTCGTCATGTAGTAAGTAAAGCAGGAAGACCAGATGTATTTTTCACAGAGTTTACGAACTCAGATAGTTATTGTCATCCAGAGGGACAGAAAAGTGTACGAGGGCGTTTGCTATTCACAGAAGATGAACAGCCAATGGTGGCCCATATTTGGGGAGACAATCCGGAGTATTTTCGTCAAATGAGTATTGGTATGGCGGAGCTTGGCTTTAAAGGCGTTGATATTAATATGGGCTGCCCTGTACCGAACGTCGCTTCACGAGGTAAGGGAAGCGGTCTTATATTGCGCCCTGAAGTTGCTGCGGAACTTATTCAAGCAGCAAAAGCGGGTGGATTGCCTGTCAGTGTGAAAACAAGACTTGGTTTTACTGAAGTGGAAGAGTGGAAAGAGTGGCTTACACATATTTTACAGCAAGATATCGCCAACCTTTCTATTCACCTGCGTACGCGCAAGGAAATGAGCCAAGTAGAGGCACATTGGGAGCTAATACCGGAAATTAAGAAATTGCGCGATGAAATTGCACCCAATACGCTTTTAACTATTAACGGAGATATTCTGGATCGTCAAATGGGTATGAAGCTTGTGGAACAGTATGGCGTTGATGGCGTCATGATAGGCCGAGGCATTTTTAAAAATCCGTTCGCCTTTGAAAAAGAGCCGAAAGAGCATAGTAGTAAGGAATATTTAGATCTTTTAAGATTACAGCTCGATCTTCAGGACCAATATGCCGAAGAGCTACCGCGTTCGGTTACGGCACTACACCGCTTTTTCAAAATTTATGTTAAAGGATTCCGCGGGGCTAGTGAATTAAGAAATCAACTGATGAATACGAAGACAACAGATGAAGTACGCGCATTGCTAGATCAATTTGAATAGGTGCTGAATAAGTGCTGAATAAGTGCTGAATAAGTGCTGAATAAGTGCCAGTCACTCAAACAATTCTGAATTGTTTGAGTGACTGGCACTCTTTTTTGCGCTCTTTTTTAAGCAAAAAATACCCTGTTATTTACCTAATATTTCTAACGTAATAATACTAATGTCGACAAAAATTGACAAATAATCTATAATGTAAAATTGTAATAATGTTAGTATATTATTTTGAAAAAACGAAAAAGGCAAACTTACTGAAAGGTAAGGACGCAAAGCTACGAGTCTAACATCCACTTGGATAATGATAGTCGGGTTGCCACTAACTATAAGCAATTAGTTGGCTATCCTCATCTATTCAAGGATAGTTTTTTTATTGAGAAAGTCGGATGGACTTGGAGCATAGATGGTATCCATTGTTGTGTACGTTCATTTGAGCGCACATTATCAATGTAGGTAAGCAAAAGAAATTTGTAAAGGAGATTAGAGATGAAAGTCGTTGATAAACAGAAATATAACATGGCGATTTATGAGGCGAAAAGAGAAGTACATGTCCAAATACATGGTTTTATTAAAGCGGATCTTGTAGAGGACTATATGAGAGATCTGGAAGCGACAGTAGCAAAAGTACAAAAAAGTACCTATACATTTGTCGTCGATGCCACTTATCAGTCACCAGTTCCTTCAAAGGTTTCTTCAGAGCTTGGACAAACATTAATGTTTTATGCATCACTAGGCTTCAAAGATATTTATATTGTGAATCCAGCATCTAAAATTGCGTATGTGCAAGTGCGAAATGCATTAGAGGGTGTTCATTTCCCTGGCACAGTGGTCGACAATGTTTCACAATTAGCCATGCGTTAGTATTGAATTAATATTCTTATATTAGAAGGGATTTTACCTATGCAAACAATAGCAGAATTATATACATATGAAATTCTTACGAAAGATCAGTCAGATTTAATTGAAAAGGCAGCCGCATGTTTAGCTAGTACATTTGTTGGTGTCGAAGTTGCGGGCAAATGGGTGCAAGAGCCGATCATCGGATACTCATTAAAACTACCTTACGATGATTTCTATCAATTTACGAAAGAATATATTGAGGCAAACGTGCATCAAGGTTACTGTGCTGTTGCCTTAGACGAAGAACGCAACGTTGTCGGTGCACTCGTGGGCGATACAAATGCCCTTGAAGTAATTGAAGGCGATATTTTTAGCGGCACATTTTCAGATATGAATATTGTGATGCGTGTATTAGAGGATATTGATATTCGTTTCCTAGCTGACTACAAAAAACGTTTTGGCAAAGATATGGAAGATGGAGAAGTTTTACATTTATTTTTATTAGGCGTTATTGCTGAGCGTAACCGTCATGATATTGTCCAAACATTAGGTGATATATTAATCAATAAAGCAACACAACAAGGATTAAGACTTGTATTAGCAGAAGCGACAAATCCTAAATCGATGACTTTATTAGAAAAGTTTCACGGCATGCCAAAATATGTCGATGTTGAAGGAAACTTTATTGTGCACAAATATGAAGACAATGAGCATTTAAATGATATTCCAGCAGATGTGGCAGATGGCATTTACATCATTGTCAAAGAGCTATAGCATTCCAACAATCATAGTAGAATAGGAGATATTTATGTCATGGACGTCATTATGCTAGCTGTTATTGTGTTGTTATTATGTACATCTTTATATTTTGCTTACCGATATTTTTCACTGAAACGTCAATCTCAAACAAATACGGAACTAGTTGAGGGGACAGGAGAATTATCCATTGAACAAGCAAAAGAACAATACCTTTCATTTGCTAAAAATGTGAATGAAAAAGGTCAACAACTTGCTGAAAATGGGGAATATGCAGCGGAAAAGGCTGATATTGTAAGAGCCGCAATCGATGAGGTTGGTAAAGGATTAAAAAAACAATTGGTAGCTACTGAGGAAAGTTCTACTTCTATAGAAGATATGACGCAGGCTATTGAAGAACTGTCGATAAGATCAAACCAAATTTCAGAACAATCGAATACGACGTTAGAGTTAACGCAAGATGGTAACGAAAAGTTAAAAGATTCGATGGTGAAAATGGAGCAATTCGATCAAACGATTAATACAACATTTGATGCAATCAATATACTTGGGGAAAAATCGCACGAAATTGGCAAGATTGTCAAAGTGATTACAGGCATTTCCGAGCAAATTAATTTATTAGCATTGAATGCAGCGATTGAAGCAGCACGAGCAGGGGAGCATGGCAAAGGGTTTGCTGTAGTGGCAGATGAGGTTCGTAAATTAGCCGAACAATCACAACAGTCAGCTGCTGAAGTATCAAATATTGTGAAAAATATTCAAGAAGAGACCAATCGAGTTGTTACGTCAATGAAGCAAGGGACAGAAGAGTTTGCTCAAACGAATACAACCATTTTAGAAATTGGCTCGATGTTTGAAAAGATAGTAGAAACGACAAAAATAATTGCTGAAAATAATGCCAATTCATCTGCAAGTACAGAAGAATTATCTTCAAGCTCTCAGCAAATTATGGCGACGATGCGGGATATTTCATTCATTTCTCGCGAATCCGTTGAAATGTTTGAAGAATTAGTTGAAATTAGCGACGATGAATTAAATACAATGCAAAAACTAGTGCAAGAAGCAGAAAATCTCGCTAATTTAAAAATATAGAAATAATGGTGCCAGTCACTAAAACAATTCTGAATTGTTTTAGTGACTGGCACTTTTTCATATGATTTAGAAAAGCCAATAGGAGTAGATGTTCATGGACAAACAAAATAGCAAATACAGATGGATTGTATTTGTTGTTGTATTGTTTACGTATTTGTTAATGGCGAGTCAACGAACGGCACCGGGATTAATTACAGATCAATTAATGCGAGATTTTCATGTAACAGCAGCAACAATAGGTCTGTTAACGAGTATACAGTTTTTTGTCTATACAAGTTTGCAAATTCCAATGGGAGTTTTGGCGGATCGTTATGGGCCGAACTTTTTTTTAATTGTTGGTGCAACACTTACAGGTTTAGGCACAGTTATTTATAGTTTCGGTACGCATGAATACGTCCTGTTTTTTTCTAGAATCCTTACTGGCGTTGGGGATGCAACCATTTGGGTGAATATGGTGCTTATTTTAGCGCAATGGTTTCATCGAAAGGAGTTTGTTCGGTTAATTGGTTTGGCCGGGATGACAGGGAGCCTTGGCTTTTTACTGGCAACAGTTCCTTTTTCCGAATGGATAGATTTGCTTGGCTGGCGGATGGCGTTTTTATCAGCGGGACTATTATTATGTTTATGTGGTTTAGCCCTTTATGTTGTACTGGAAAAAAAGCCGAAAACACTCTTTGTCGCTGAGCAAGTAGCTGAAATAACAAACGAGCGTGAAAAAACATCTATGTTACTAAGGAGAATATTTTCAAATCGGCAAGCGTGGGCGTTATTTTTTTGCCATTTTGGCGTTGTTGGGGGATATGTAGGATTTATCAGTTCATGGGCCGTACCATATGGCATGACTATGTATGAAATGACACGTTCAGGTGCTAGCCAATTAATAATGATTGGTCTGATTGGTGCCCTTATTGGCGCTCCTTTAGCGAGCTGGGTTTCCAGCAGGCTAGAAACAATCAAGCGACCATATGTTGTTATTCATATAATTGTGTTATTAGGATGGTGTTCGTTCCTGTTATGCAATGGGCAACCATCCTTTTTCTTGCTTATGCTACTATTTTTTATTATCGGCTTTGGCTACGGTGCCAGTGCATTAACCTTTGCTGCTGTACGACAAGCATTTCCATTAAATGAAGCAGGCGTAGTTTCAGGGTTTGCGAATACAGGTGGTTTTCTAAGCGCTGTATTGCTACCTATTATTTTTGGTTATTTGTTAGATTACTTTCAAGCTCTTTCAGGAAATGTCAGTGATGGCTACTACTATGGTTTTATCGCGCCAGTGCTGTTCTCTATTATCGGTTTGGTGGGTGTTTCGTTATTTAAGGAAAAGCGTATCGACATCTTGCAGGGAAAGTGAAATGTTACGCCAATATTCAAAAGTAGAAGATTATTATTAGTAGCAACAGGGAAAAATGAAATTAATGTGAATGAAAAGCTAGCTATAGTAGCGAAAGTTATTATACTAATAGAGCAGTTTAGTTGAAGAATTAGAAATAGAAGGTTATTTTAAATAGGTAAACTAAAGTGGCATTCATCATGTTGGAAAGCTGGTATTCCACTTTACGTATGGGAAGGAGTCAGCGTTTTGGGTATAACGAGTATGTTCGGGTACGTAATTATAGGTGCATTACTTATTCTTTTATTAGTATTCATTGTTGTCATGATCAATGGAGCGAAGAAGAGTAAAAAATAAGACAGGTAAGTGCCAGGCACTAAAACAATTCAGAATTGTTTTAGTGCCTGGCACTTTTATTCTCAGTAGATTCTCAATTAGCGCTTGATTAGCCAAATTAGTCCTCATAAAATAATAATTAAAAAGGCATGAAGGAGAGTTGGGTGGAATGAAGCGTATTCTATTCATTGAAGACGAGCAGCATCTTTCGCGTTTTGTAGAATTAGAGCTCCAGCGTGAAGGCTATGAAGTCGGCTTAGCTTATGATGGCACGACGGGTCTACACCTTGCACTTGCAGAGCATTGGGATCTTATTTTACTTGATTTAATGCTGCCACAGCTAGATGGGTTAGACGTATGTCGGAAGATTCGTGCACTAAAAAATACGCCTGTTATCATGCTTACGGCAAGGGATAGCATTAAAGATAAAGTGTCGGGTCTCGATTGTGGCGCTGATGATTATTTACCGAAGCCCTTTGCGATTGAAGAGATTCAAGCGCGAATGCGAGCTATTTTCAGAAGGCGAACGGATAATGCTGAGCCTAAACAGGCAATTCTGACGTTTCAGGATTTATCTGTCAACCTGGATTTAAGAGCCGTTACACGAGGGGACGTTGAAATAGGCTTAACGAAGCGTGAGTTTGATTTATTAGTAGCCCTTATGGAAAATGTTAATCGGGTAATGGATCGTGAAATGCTCTTGGATAGGGTTTGGGGCTTTGAGACAGTAGTCGATACGAATGTCGTCGATGTCTACATCCGCTATTTGCGCAATAAAATCGATCAACCTGGTAAAGCCAGCTATATCCAAACGATGCGAGGGATGGGCTATGTGATGAAACAATGAAAGTACAAAAGTGGAAGCGACAGTTTTCATCTATGCCGATGAAATGGAAGCTCACTTTATGGTCTGCCATTTATATTTTGTTGCTGTTCATCGCGTATAATTCCATGCAATATTTATTTGTTGAAAGATGGATGATTGGTCAAGAAAAAGTACATATACGTCAACAAATGAATGAGATTCTGAATGATTTGTTGGAGAAGGAAGTTGAATTTAGTGAAAGAGAATTACCGCAAATCCGCAATGATTTAAATAAAAAGATTCAAAATGGGCAGTTGATACGCATTTTGGATCAGCACAATAACAGGGTGATAGCGGTAGCTGATGGGATACTAGAACAATGGATTCAAGCAAAACAAAGTGATAATACGGAAATTGTTCTCGCTGACTATGCGGACCATGCTTTTTTAATTATAAGAAGTCCTATTGCGATTCATTCTTTTCACGGGACAGTCGAAATTGTAAAAAACATCGATCAATTTAAACAACTGACAGAAGCAATTTTACGAGTATTCGTTTTATCTGGACTAGGCGCAGTTGTGCTAAGTGGTTTGGGTGGAAGCTTACTTGCTCGACAGTTCTTAAAGCCACTGCAGTCCATGGCACTGACAATACAAAATGTCGAGCGTAATGGCTTACAAGAAAGAATGGCGGTTCCTAATAGTGATGATGAAATTGCTACCTTAATGAAAATGTTCAATAAGATGATGGATCAAGTAGAACAGTCCTTCCACCAACAAAGTCAATTTGTAGAGGATGCCTCCCACGAATTAAGGACACCCATTGCCATAATAGATGGGCATTTATCCTTACTGCTTCGCTGGGGAAAAGATAATCCGGCAGTGATGGAGGAATCGTTAAATATTTCTTACCATGAACTTACCCGAATGAAATCACTTGTCCAAGATTTGCTAATGCTAACTAGTGTGGAGAAGGGCGAACATTTTACTGAAGAAAAGGTCTTTCACGCAGAGCACATTCTATTAAGAACAGTCGGCAGATGTGAACAACTTCATCCAAATTATACATTTGAAACAGTTTTTCAAGGTTTTGAAGAACGAGCTCTACAAGTTTCAGAAAGACATTTGGAACAAATTTTAATGATTTTGCTGGATAATGCGGTGAAATATTCAGCCGTTGGGTCTGCCGTTCGGATTGCAGGCTTTGTACGCTATAATCAGGCGTTTATCCAAGTAACCGATTATGGGATAGGTATACCGGAGAAAGATTTACCTTATGTAATGGAGCGCTTTTATCGCGTGGATAAGACAAGAAGTCGCAAGCAAGGAGGAACGGGTCTGGGGTTAGCCATAGCAAAACGGCTAATAGAGCAATATAACGGTCAGATGACTATCCAAAGTAAGGAATCTTTAGGGACGACGGTAACCATTTCATTTTCATGTCATCTTCAACCTAACAAAGGGGAGAGTGATGCAAGTGAAGAAACGAAGTAAAAGAATAGCTATACTGTTTTCGGTAGTACTTCTTATGAGTGCCTGGTGTTCGCTTAGTAGCATGACCAGACAAACGGATTCGCTAGATGGACAACAAGTTGTCAATGTGTATACGACAAGACACTATCAGGTTGATACGATGTTATTTCAAGAGTTTACAAAGCGTACAGGTATTCATGTGAAAGAAGTAAAGGGAACAGCAGAAGAGCTTATAGAACGGATGAAACATGAAGGGAAAACTTCATCTGCTGATATATTGCTAACAGTTGATGGAGGGGCATTGGCATTTGCCAAGCAACATGGGGTGCTTCAAAAAATGTCAACGAAAGCATTGTTGCACAATGTACCGAGAGAATGGCGCGATCAAGAGCAATACTGGTTTGGCATTGCTACGCGTGCTAGAGTTATTGTCTATGCCAAAGAGCGTGTAAAGCAGGAAGAATTGTCTACCTATGAAGATTTAGCACACGAACGATGGAAGGGCAAAGTATTGGTTCGCTCGTCTGCAAGCCTGTACAATCAGTCAATGCTAGCATCGTTTATAGAGCTAAATGGACAACAGCAGGCAGAAAAATGGGCACAGGGCATTGTTCGAAATTTTGCCCGACCCCCAGAAGGCGGAGATAAGGATCAAGCAAAGGCAATTGGAGCCAAAATCGGCGATATCGCCATTATGAATACCTATTATATTGGTCAAATGTTGAATTCTAGTGATCCTGAGGAGCGGGAAATAGCAGAGCAACTTGGAGTATTTTTTCCAAATCAACTGACAACGGGTACACATATCAATATTAGTGGCATTGCATTGGCAAAGCATGCCCCCAATAAAGAAAATGCCGTTCAGCTTGCCGAATTTTTGACGAGCACCGAGGGACAAACGTTGCTAGTACAAGGGAGTTATGAGTTTCCTGTGAACCCCGAAACGAAAATGCCTCGATTGTTAAACGATTGGCGAAGTTTCGAAAAACAAACGATAGATGTTGCAACACTAGGACGGTTACACAAAAATGCATCTGATATTTTTGAAAAAGTTGGCTGGCAGTAATGGGCTAGTATTTGTGAAGTATAAATTTTTTCATTCTCAGCGTTTTCTCATTTTCAATTGTTACACTAATTTATAGACAGCGTGATAAATGAGAATGACTATTATTATCATCAGCTGAAAATATTATAGGAGGAAAAAATGATGTACAACAAATACAGTTCAACTTTATTTACACTTCTATTCGTCATTGTTCTCGGGTTTATAGCAGGCTGTGGTTCGAGTGACTCCGCTCAAAGTAATGCCAAGGAGCCATCTGAAGAGAATAAGCCAGAATCTAGCGAAACGGGCGGTGAAGTTAATATTTATACAGCTCGCCACTACGATGTAGATAAGGAGCTATACGATCAATTCACAGAGCAAACCGGCATCACAGTAAACGTAGTAGAAGGGAAAGCACCAGAGTTAATTGAGCGCATGAAGCGAGAAGGAGCGAGTACACCTGCTGATTTGTTTCTAACTGTTGATGGAGGCATTTTAAATACTGCTAAAACAGAGGGCATTTTGCAACCAATTATGTCGGAAGACTTGGACAAAAAGGTACCTAATGATTTGCGTGATAAGGAAAATCATTGGATTGCTTTATCTACTCGAGCGCGTGTAATCGTCTATGCTAAAGATCGAGTTGATGCGAGTCAGCTTTCTACGTATGAAGATTTAGCGACTGACAAGTGGAAAGGCAAAGTAGTGGTAAGATCATCGACAAATTTATATAACCAATCAATGCTTGCTTCTTTTATTGATATTATGGGAGAAGAACAAGCGGAAAAATGGGCGGCAGGACTTGTAGCAAATTTTGCACGTGAGCCTGAAGGTGGAGATCGTGATCAAGCTAAAGCAATCGCCTCTGGTATAGGGGATGTCGCCATTATGAACACCTACTATGTAGGACATATGGCTTCTTCAGAGGAACCAGAGGAAGTGAAAGTTGCTGAGAGCGTCGGTGTATTTTTCCCTAACCAACAAACGACGGGAACCCATATTAATATTAGTGGTGCGGGTCTTGTGAAACATAGTAAAAATAAGGACAATGCTATTAAACTACTGGAGTTTTTGACAGACACTGAAGCGCAAACAAAAATTTCGCAAGCAAACTATGAATTCCCAGTCAACAGTCAAGCAACGCTCCCAGAGCTACTGCAAAATTGGGGGATGTTTAAACACCAAAAGATTGATTTTGCAAAATATGGTGAATTAAATCCAAAAGCGGTGGAAATCGCCAATAAAGTTGGTTGGAAATAAAAAATGAAACGAGCATGGTTTTCAAGATTTATTTCTAAGCACCTAAATCTATGGACGATAACTAGCATGATTTGTGCAGCGATGGTTTTGCTAACAATCCTTTATGTGTTGACTGGGCTGTTTCGTCCATCAAATGAAAATTGGCAGAACATTAAACAATATTTGCTGACAGACTATATGTTAGGATCTTTGAAGCTGGTATTATTCACCAGCTTCTTTACTACATTAATTGGTGTGGTACTTGCCTGGCTTGTTGTAGGTTTTACATTTCCATTACGTAATTTTTATAAATGGGCTTCTATATTACCTTTAGCCGTACCACCGTATATCGCTGCTTATACGTATAGTTATATGACAGGTTATACAGGCATTATTCAAGCAAATCTTCGCAATAACTTTAGTATTGTGCTACCACCAGGGACGATTGAAGTAATGTCAGAGCGTGGCGCTATATTTATATTAACACTGTGTTTATTTCCGTATATTTTTATTATTACACGAGTGTTTTTAGATTTCCAAAGTGCATCCTTTATAGAAAATGCACGGTTACTTGGACATAGGTCATACTCCATTTTTTTTAAGGTAGTATTGCCGCTAGCCAGACCTGCTATTATGGCAGGCGTCATGCTAGTAGCTTTTGAAGTATTGAGTGATTACGGCGTAGCTAATTATTTTGGTGTACAAACGGTTTCAACAGCCATTTTTCAAATTTGGTTTGGTATGTATGACATTGAGTCCGCTTTGAAATTGGCTGCATGGCTTATGCTTGCTGTCATTGCCATTTTTATATTAGAGCGACTATTAAGGCGAAATCGGCGCTATGCGGGGAAGCCTAATCGAAGTAATAGATTAAAGCCACAACAATTAAAGGGCATGAAAGCTTGGCTAGCGACAATGTTTTGTACGATTGTTTTCCTACTTGCCTTTGTTGTACCTGTTTTGCAATTAGTAATTTGGACAATTCAATACGGCAGCACTATTTGGCGTTCCGATTTTTTGACTTTAACAAGCAATACGTTAAACGGCGCGGCTTTAGCAACGGTGTTTATTCTTGTTATTGCCCTTCTTTCTGCTAGGGCGGCAAGAATGTTTACTTCACCGTTTATACAAGCTTTAACACGTTTAATGTCAGCAGGATATTCTGTGCCAGGTGCAATTATTGCCATTGGTGTGCTCGCCCTATTTATTTCCCTAGATGAAGCATTGGCTCCGCTCTATACAATTATTGGGAAGGAGCAAGGCGCACTTGTGCTTAGTTTGTCGTTAACAATGCTTATCGCAGGCTATGTTATTCGTTTTATAGCTACTGGCTATGGTTCTTTGGAAGCTGGTTATGATAAAATGCCACGTGCTTATACAGAAGCAGCTCGAACATTGGGGCGAAGTAGCTTGGCGACATTTTTTCGTATAGAACTTCCTCTTCTTAGAGGGGCACTGCTCAGTGGGTTTATATTGACGTTTGTAGAAATTATTAAGGAACTACCACTGACATTGCTTCTTAGACCGTTTAATTACGATACTTTAGCGACCCGAGCCTATCAATATGCAATTGATGAACGTATTGTTGATGCGGCGCTACCATCGTTATTGCTAGTGCTCATCGGGCTCGTTTCGGTCTTTATTATTATTAAGAACGAAAGGGGATGACTCGATGTCCTTTGTGAAGGTAGAAAATATAACATTCCGTTTTGCCAAAGGGCTTCCAGCGGTGATTGATGAACTGTCGTTTACGATGGTACAGGGAGAGATTGTCGGTATTTTAGGTCCAAGTGGAAGTGGGAAGAGTACACTTTTGAGACTGTTAGCGGGACTCGAAATACCAGAACGAGGGGAGATTACCATTGATGGTCGACTGATAGTGGATGAACGGACTTTCGTAGAGCCAGAGCAACGCTGTGTTGGAATGGTTTTTCAAGACTATGCACTGTTTCCAAATATGACCGTAGCGCAAAATATTATGTTTGGCTTACACAAGCTCAACCGATCATTGCGTCAAGAAAAAATGGAACAGATGCTTGAGCTATTACATATGACGGATTACGCCAAGCGATATCCTCATGAATTAAGTGGAGGACAGCAGCAACGAGTTGCCTTGGCAAGAGCACTTGCTCCACAGCCCTCGATACTTCTAATGGATGAGCCTTTTAGCAGTCTAGATGCCAATTTAAAAGCCACAATTCGCAGTGAGCTTCGGCACATTTTGCAAAAGACGAATATAACGTGCTTGCTTGTGTCACATGATCCAGCAGACATCGATGCCATATGCGACCGTGTGTTAAAAGTAAGTGCCAGGCACTAAAACAATTCAGAATTGTTTTAGTGCCTGGCACTTTTTTTTATAAACCTTTTGCTTTTTTTTCTGCCATTTGTACAAGTCGTTTTGTGATTTCTCCGCCTACTGAACCATTTGCGCGAGAAGAAGCATCTGGCCCAAGTTGTACGCCGAATTCTTGTGCGATTTCATATTTCATTTGATTGACCGCTTCTTGTACACCAGGAACTTGAAGTTTATTAGAACTTCGATTGTTGTTAGCCATTTTTCTCACCTCCTTGTGCTATTAGAATGGTCGCGTGCTAGTTTTTCATACATTTAAAAAGAAGGAAATGTGCAAGCTAAATACTATAGTTAGGAATAACAGGAAAGGTAGCTAAAAATGCAATTTCCTCTGTTATAATAAAGCCTGGCTCAAAAAAATTAAGGTTTTGCTAGATAATCAAGGAGGTTTTTAGTATGACGAATAACGATATTTTGATTCGTTTACGATATGCGCTGGATATTAAAAATACGGATATGGTAGAAATTTTTAAGCTTGGTGGCATGAAATACACTAAAGAGGATGTATTAAACATGCTTATTAAAATTAAAGATGGGGAAGAAGATATCCCAGACAATTACATTAAATGTAATAACAAAATGGTAGAGGCATTTTTAAATGGTTTAATTACGTTTAAACGTGGTCCACAACAGCCAAAACAAGGACAACAGGAAGGGCCACCACCGGTTACAGGAAATGAAAGCCCGAATAATATGCTGTTGAAAAAGGTGAAAATTGCATTGTCGTTAACTACGGAAGATATGCTAGATATTTTATATGAGGGCGGTGTAACCGTATCGAAAGGTGAGCTCGGTGCTATTTTAAGAAATCCGAGTCATCGCAATTATAAAGAATGTGGAGATCGATTTGTCCGCAATTTTTTAAAGGGACTAACATATAAATATAGAGATTAATAACACAATCATTACGTAATTAAAAATTATTTAGTAAAAGTACCAATTTTTTCATTGAACAGTATTGATAATTGTGACGAATTTGTGTACACTTAAATAGACACAAATTTGTCACAAAGGGAAAAGAAATGTTCATGAACAGAGGGGTGCTTTTATGATATTTTTTGATCTTATTTTAATTGCTATTTCTTGTGTTAGTATTCCATTAATAGTTGCTGTTATGTTAGATATTTTTTATGCAGAACGCAAGAAAGTACGTTTTTCATTACGCCGTACTTCTGTATGGTATGTCTTTGTTTTTGCTTTATCCTTTATTCCATCTGTGTTACTCGTAACACAATTTACATGATTTGATTCAATAAACATTTAGGGGTAAGTGTTTATTAAAATTTTTGAGCAGCGACACGTCTTATAAAACGTGTCGCTGCTTTTTGTAGTGGTCAGCTATAAAAATGAAGCATGAAAAGAGAGATTACAGAATAAGATTTTTAGTATATAGATGTATTTTTCCTATCTATTATTTTTTGAAGGTGGGATGTTGATGAAAACAGTTTTTCTATTATTGTTAGGTATCATTTATTTGTTTTTAGCAAATGCAATGGAAGCCATACTCATTAAGAAAGTCTATTTTTTAATTGGCATAACGTTAGTCATCGTTGGAGCTATTCGCTATATTAGAGCGAAATACCATACTTATAAAATAATGACGGAGCTGAAAATAGCAAGTGAAGAGCAATTAAAAAATATTCCGCATACACATGGCATAATTGCCAGTGATCGTTTACATGCCTTGTTGCTAAATGAGCAGACTAAAACATTATTGCTGGCTGAGAAAGAAGATTGGGAAGCAGAAGTAACAAAGAAGGAAATCTATTTTAACGAACTATATGAAGTAGCGATTGTAGAGGACGGGGTTATTATTGCAAGAACTAGTAATGGCTTATTTAGTGAATCGTTACTTGAGGAAGAAGAAAACTTTTTAGTAGAAGACGATGATATAGAGGATGACGACTATGAGGAACTGGAAGAGGTGGCACATTTAGCGTTAAAAATGGTTGTAGATAATATTTCTGCGCCCATTATGGAATATGTATTTTTAGAACAAGAGGATGCCATTTCAAAAGAAGATGATACGTATATCGAGGCGATGGAATTATGTGAACAATGGTTTCAAAAGCTTAGTATTATTATTAAGCGCCATGAACTGGAAAGGGTTCCTATACGTACTTGGCAGTAATGCACGTCACTACCGATAGTCTCTCAGATGGACGGGTGTCCGAAAGTATCGGCTATTATAGAAAAAGCTATCACGAATACAATTCGGATAGCTTTTTTCAATGTTATAAAGTAAATTTTTGTAGTTGCGTGTTTAGCTCTTCGGCCATTTCAGCAAGTTGATTTGCACTTTTTGAAATCTCATCCATTGTCGCCGCAGTTTCTTCCACAGTTGCAGTTGTTTGTTCTACGCCAGCTGCAGATTCTTGTGAAATCGAAGCCATTTCATCGATGGAACCATTAATTGCTTCAGAGTGTTGAGAAATTTTCGTTAAGTTTTGTGAAATGACGTTAATATTCTCATTCATATCTTCTACAGCTTGCGAAATTTGATCGAACGTACTATTGGTTTGATCTAATTGTGCCGTTCCTTTTCGTACTTCTTCATAACCTGCTTGTAGGGAATTGGTTACAGTGCCGGTTTCGTTTTGAATGCGATGGACGATTGTTGAAATATCAGTAACCGAGAACTGTACTTGTTCTGCAAGCTTACGGACTTCATCCGCAACAACCGCAAAGCCTTTACCATGCTCGCCTGCACGTGCCGCTTCGATGGCAGCATTTAACGCAAGCAAATTCGTTTGGTTGGAAATTTCATCAATGACAGAAACAAGCTTGGAAATTTCCGCAGATTGTGCGTTTAAGCCTTCTACCTTTTTCACAGATTCCAATACAATATCATTAATCGTAGCCATCTGCTGCGTTGATTGTATCATTAATTGTTTACCAGTTGTTGTTAAATCATGAACATGCTCGGAATGTTCTTTTAATTCTATACCTTCTTGCGTCGTTTCATGAATGCTGTTTTGGAAAGTAGTCATCGTTTCAGCTAAATCGCCCGCTGTAGATGCTTGTGTTTCGGTACCTGTAGCAAGCTCTTGCATTGTATAAGAAATCTGTTCTGTACCTGTTTGTACTTCATTGGCTGACTGTGCTAATTCTTCACTGCTTGCAGCGACCGTTTCCGAAACATTATGAATAGAACTGATTGTTTCGTTTAGATTTGCATTTAAATCATTGGCAGAGAGCATTAATTGCCCAATTTCATCTTGTTGTGTAACTGTAAATGGTTCATGGCGCAAATTGCCATCTGCTAATTCTCTCATACGATTCGCAACAATCGTAATAGGTCTAGAAATTCTATTGGCTGTAAAAATTGCTAATAGAATGCCGGTAATTGTTAAGATGAGGCTGACAATCATCCCAATCGTTTTATTGCTTGCGCTTGTATTGACGACATCATTGCCAACTTCCTTAATCGATACTGTGCGTTTATCCGCTACTTCCTCATAGCCAGTACGAACTTCTGTGACAAGATCATTAATCGCTGTTAAATTTTCTAAAGCTAATTGTTTATCGCCGCGCTTATAGACTTCAAATACTTCGCTATTCACACGGTTGCTCCATTCGCGAGCTACTTCTACTAGTTTTTCGCGTTCTGCTGACTTTTCATATTGCTCCACAACTCGGTTACTATCTTCTGCAAGTTGACGGTACTTATTAAAAGTATCTATGTATGTTTCATCGCCCGTTACAACATAATTTAAGGCGGCAGACAAGCGTACGCTTATAGACATCGATAAATCTTTACTTGCTTCTAATACAACTAAATCTTCTTTAACAAGTCCCTTTGCTTGTTTTTCCATATTGGTATTTGAAAAATAAGTATAAGTTGTAAAACAAACAAATAATACTAATAAAATAATAAACATAGTTAAAATGCGTGCTTTGATTGTTTTAAATTGAAATAAACCGTTCATTTCTTCCATCCTTTTACTTTTTATATAGGACTAATCCTAACTATCTATTTATTTTATTACTATTTCATAAGAAAAGTAGAATTATTTTGTTATAAATACTAAAAAAGGTTTTTTGGCATAATTAATTGACAATTTTCTTATAATTTTAGGAGAAAGTTAAACAGGCGAGACTTATTGCCTATGTGGATGTTAAAAAAAGAAAGACAAGCCCCCTAATATGCTTGTCTTAAAAAGGCTTGCCGTATCCTATTTGTCGTTTATTTGGTAGGCTTTAACTATGTTTTGCCGTAATTTACTGCTTGTCTTTTTTGGCTTGTCGTTCCCATTGCAATAAAGATGGATATGGATCGAATGCCCATTCTGTTCGACCGTTAAATTTGTAAATGCCGTAATGAAGATGCGGTGGGAATTTTCCAGATGTACCCTCTTTTCCATAACCTGAGCTGCCAACATAGCCGAGTATTTGCCCTGGTTCTACAACATCTCCGACCTTTATATCCTTATGATAGCTCCCGAGATGGGCATAATAATGATAAGAATTATGATTATCACGAATACCAATTCGCCATCCACCAAATTGGTTCCAGCCTTTTATTTCGACGACTCCATAGGAAGTGGACAGTACAGGCGTGCCGTAGCCAGCAAAAATATCGGTACCTTCATGGATACGCCTGCCGCCCCAGCCTCTATTGTCGCCCCAAGTGCCTCGATAGCTGTAATCATAGCGAGTGGGAAGGGGGAACGTATGAGCATCTAGCTCCGTTGTTTTGAAATGTTTATACAAAGTGGAAATTGTGACAATTTGATTGACAGCTTCTTCGCTTCTATAGTATTCCCATAAAGCGAGTTTAAAGTCTTCATCAGTAGAGCCAAATTGACTGATATAGTTAGCCATGGAAAAAATGACATCGACATCATCTTTAGGGCTTGCAATGCCGTCATTGTTGCCATCCAGTCCCATTCCGCCGAAGTAACTGATGGTTTCGGGTATCGTATCTTCCTTGACAGGGTTTAATGCACCGGACCAATACTCATCAGAAAATTGAATAGCAATAAAGCCATCTCGCTTCGGAATATCTTTACGAACAGATTGAAGATTGCGCTCATATTGGTCGATGGCAGCTAAGAAATGCCACGGAATCAGTAATTCATCGAATTGCACATAATAAGCCATACGTTGTTGTAAAATTTCTTCATTACTTGGTCCTTCATTTGCGAACGTAACCGTCGGGGAAAAATAACTCCACAATAGCATACAAGTTAGAAGGGAAATAAAATAACGATTCAAAATTGGACCTCCTTTCTACAGATAGAATAACCGAAAATTAATATTTCATAAGTGCTCTTTACATGCAGTAAATGGCTTTTTTTGAGCAAGAAAAAAACGGAACAATAAGAAGAAACTTAATCAAAGAAAAAGTAATGGGTATCATAATGTCTTTAACTTCATACTATGTTATAAATCAAGCCCTGAATGGAGGGAAGGCTATCAACATTTTAGATAAAGTGAAGAGCTATCGCGAAGAAGAAAATCGACTGAAGTGGGAAGGTACATTTGCAGACTATTTAAGCATTCTTAAGGAAAGACCTGAAGTTGCTCAAACAGCCCATTCTCGCGTCTACAGTATGATAAAAAGCGCTGGTGTAGAGGAACGCGATGGGCAAAAAATGTATCAATTTTTCGGGAAAGAAATTTTTGGGCTTGAATCAGCAATTGAAAGACTGGTGGAGGAATATTTCCATCCAGCAGCAAGAAGGTTAGATGTTAGAAAACGAATTTTGTTATTGATGGGGCCAGTAAGTGGAGGTAAATCCACAATTGTAACTTTGTTAAAGCGCGGACTTGAACAGTTCTCGCGTACGGAAGAAGGAGCAGTTTTTGCCATTAAAGGATGTCCGATGCACGAGGATCCTCTGCATTTGATTCCACATCATTTACGCAATGATTTTTTTGAAGAATATGGAATACGAATTGAGGGCAGCTTATCGCCTTTAAATACGATGCGTCTTGAAAAAGAATACGATGGGCGTATTGAAAATGTCATCATTGAGCGTATTACTTTTTCAGAAGACAAACGTGTAGGCATAGGAACCTTCACACCTTCTGATCCAAAGTCTCAAGATATTGCGGATTTGACAGGTAGTATTGATTTCTCCACTATTGGTGTCTTTGGCTCTGAGTCAGACCCTCGTGCATATCGCTTTGATGGAGAGTTAAACAAGGCAAACCGAGGGATGATGGAATTCCAAGAAATGCTGAAGTTAGATGAAAAGTTTTTATGGAATTTATTATCACTTACGCAAGAAGGGAATTTTAAGGCAGGGCGATTTGCTTTAATTAGTGCGGATGAGTTAATCGTTGCGCATACCAATGAAACAGAATATCGTTCCTTCATTTCAAATAAAAAGAACGAAGCATTGCACTCGCGCATTATTGTTATGCCAATTCCGTATAACTTAAAAGTGAGCGAAGAAGAACATATTTATGAAAAAATGATTAATGAAAGTGATATGTCACATGTTCATATTGCGCCACATGCATTGAAGGCCGCAGCAATCTTTTCGGTCCTAACAAGGCTGGAAGTTCCGAAAAAACAAGGTGTGGATCTTATTAAAAAAATGCGCTTGTACGACGGAGAAAATGTGGAGGGATTTAATTCCGTTGACTTAGAGGAGCTGAAAAAAGAGTTTCCTAACGAAGGCATGAACGGTATTGATCCACGGTATATTATTAACCGAATTTCTTCAGCGATTATTCGTAAAGAAGTGCCATCGATTAATGCATTGGATGTATTGCGTGCACTGAAAGATGGTCTTGACCAGCACGCTTCTATTTCACAAGAAGATCGAGAAAAATATATGAACTATATTGCTGTGGCGAGAAGAGAGTACGATGAAATTGCGAAAAATGAAGTGCAGAAAGCATTCGTTTATTCCTATGAAGAATCTGCTAAAACGTTAATGAACAATTACCTCGATAATGTAGAGGCATTTTGTAATAAAAATAAAATCTTTGACCGCTTAACTGGTGAGGAAATGAATCCTGATGAAAAACTAATGCGCTCGATAGAAGAGCAAATTGGTATTTCAGAAAATGCGAAAAAGGCATTCCGTGAAGAAATCTTAATTCGTATTTCGGCTTATGCAAGAAATGGCAAGCGCTTTGACTATAACTCTCATGAAAGATTACGAGAAGCCATTCAAAAGAAATTATTTGCTGATTTAAAGGATGTCGTGAAAATTACCACTTCTTCAAAAATGCCGGATGAGTCACAATTGAAGAAGATTAATGAAGTAGTAGCTCGACTTGTCGATGAACATGGCTATAACACAACATCGGCCAATGAATTATTACAGTATGTAGGCAGCTTACTGAATCGTTAGTGATTTTTATTGTTAGTCACTATTATGCAGGGGCGTAATGGATTGTCGTAATAGGAGTGTCCCAATTTTAGGGCACTCCTTTTATTTCTCTAAAAAGTTCAATAAAGTGGATGACTAGCATAGTATAGAAAAAGTGAATTTGATAGATGGGTGAGGATAAAAATGACTGAAAACGAAAATAAGGGTTTTGTCATCTCTCAGGAAAATTGGTCCCTCCATCGTAAAGGGCACCAAGACCAGCAACGTCATATGGAAAAGGTTAAAGACGCGATAAAAAATAATTTACCCGATTTAGTTAGTGAGGAAAGCATTATTATGTCCAATGGTCGTGAGGTCATTAAAATTCCGATACGCTCCCTCGATGAATATAAAATACGCTATAACTATGATAATTCAAAGCATGTCGGTCAAGGACAAGGTGATAGTAGTGTAGGAGATGTTGTCGCGCGTGATGGGAGCAAGAGCAATCAAGGCGATGGCAATGGTAAAGAAGCTGGTGACAAGCCAGGTAAAGATTATTATGAAGCAGAAGTCAGCATGGAAGAAATTCAAAATGTGTTATTTAAAGAGTTGGAGCTTCCTAATTTACAGCAAAAAGAAAAGGCAGATATTCAAACTGAAAAAATTGAATTTAATGATATAAGAAAAAAAGGACTTATGGGCAATGTCGATAAGAAGCGGACGATATTGAATGCGTTGAAACGCAATGCTATGGAAGGAAAAGCGCAAATTACACCAATTCATAATGATGATTTACGCTTTAAAACATGGGATGAAGTAGAGAAACCAGAATCGAAAGCTGTCGTGCTAGCCATGATGGATACAAGTGGTTCAATGGGTGCGTTTGAAAAATATTGCGCGAGAAGCTTCTTCTTTTGGATGACGAGATTTTTACGTTCGAAATATGAGACCGTTGAAATTGAATTTATCGCCCATCATACAGAGGCGAAAGTAGTCACAGAGGAAGAGTTTTTCACTAAAGGGGAAAGTGGAGGAACGATTTGTTCTTCGGCTTATATTAAAGCGTTAGAGTTGATTCGTGAGAAGTATCATCCGAGTCGTTATAATATTTATCCTGTGCATTTTTCAGATGGTGAAAATATTTCGATGGATAATGAAAAATGTTTAAAGCTCGTTCATGAATTGATGGAACTATCAAGCATGTTTGGTTATGGGGAAGTGAATCAGCATAATCGATTCTCGACATTAATGTATACGTATAAAAAAATTGATGATCCAAAATTCAGGTATCATATTTTAAAGAAAAAAGGCGATGTCTATGATGCCTTAAAAAGCTTTTTCCAAAAAAACGAAGTCCAAAATGAAAAATAATGGTGGAAGGGGCTAAACATTCATTTCCGAAAGGAGGAGGTTGAAAAATGGAGAAGGAGCTTCACCGTGCGATTGATGAAATAACAGAAATTGCAACAGGATTTGGTTTAGATTTTTTCCCGATGCGTTATGAAATTTGCCCTGCAGATATTATTTACACTTTTGGCGCATATGGGATGCCTACGCGTTTTTCCCACTGGAGTTTTGGAAAGCAATTTCATAAAATGAAGCTGCAATATGATTTAGGGTTAAGTCAAATTTATGAGCTCGTTATTAACTCCAATCCATGCTATGCATTTTTACTTGATACGAATTCACTCACACAAAATAAGCTAATCATTGCGCATGTATTAGCGCACTGCGACTTCTTTAAAAACAATGTGCGCTTCTCGAATACGAGACGAGATATGGTTGAAAGTATGACCGCAACGGCGGAACGGATTGCAAGCTATGAAAGAGAATATGGCAAGGAAGAGGTTGAACAGTTTTTAGATGCGATTTTAGCTATTCAAGAACATATCGATCCTTCTATTATAAGGCCAAAGCTATCAGCAGAAGATGAAGATTATGATGAAGAAGATGTGGTCGTTTCCAGATCCCCTTATGACGATCTATGGAATTTAGATCAGTCGGAAAAAGAGCATAGGACAGTACGTCGAAAAATCAAACCGTTTCCAGTGAAACCGGAAAAAGATTTATTATTGTTTATTGAGCAACATAGTCGTGAGCTAGAGGAATGGCAGCGTGATATTTTAACGATGATGCGCGAGGAAATGCTTTATTTTTGGCCTCAATTGGAAACGAAAATTATGAATGAAGGCTGGGCGTCCTTTTGGCATCAACGAATTATGCGCGAACTGAATTTAACGACAGTGGAAACGATTGAATACGCCAAGTTAAATGCTGGCGTTGTGCAACCATCCAAAACATCGATTAACCCATATTATTTAGGCTTGAAAATTTTTGAGGATATTGAAAAGCGCTATAACAATCCGAGTGAAGAGATGCGGAGATTAGGGGTTCTACCAAATAGCGGACGTGAAAAAATGTTTGAAGTGCGAGAAATTGAATCGGATATTTCCTTTATTCGTAACTATTTAACGAAGGATTTGGCAAAGCAAGAGGATTTATATTTGTTCCAAAAAAAGGGCAATGAGTATCGCATTACAGATAAAGATCATGAAATGGTACGCGACCAACTTGTATCGATGCGTGTCAATGGGGGCTTCCCGTATATCGTTGTGAAAAACGGCGATTACTTACGAAACGGTGAGTTATATTTAGTCCATGGTTATGAAGGGATGGAGTTAGACCCTCATTATTTAGAAAATGTCTTGCCATACATTTATCAATTGTGGGGGCGCCCTGTGCATTTAGAGACGATGGTTGAAAGCAAACCGGTGCTGTACTCCTATGATGGTACAAAAAATTATAAACGCTCAGTTTAAAGTAAAACTTCTATCAGGTAGGATGAAAATGCCTACAGATAGAAGTTTTACTTTTTATAATTATTCATTGTTTTCGTTAGATCTTTCCTCTTCCAGTAGCCCTTCTTCCACATCTTGAGATTGATTTGCGTGGGAATGGATATCACTATCTACGACTAAACTATCTCGAACTTTAATACCTTGTTGCCCACCAGCCTCATCGTTATCATCTCCGGCAATCCCACTTCTGCCATTGCCATCCGCAAATTGAGATTTCAGATTTCGTGTTTGGCTGCGGTTTAGCGCATTTTGCCCGCCTTGGTTGGCATTTGTGCCAACATCTTTATTGATTTGACCTCCACCTTCCGCTCGTTGCATAAAGTGGTTTTCGGTATTGCCAATATTAAAGGTAATATTTATTGTAATGTCATTTTTAGATTGTTTATGAGAGTTTTCTCGTTCAGGTTCATGGTTATTAGATTTTCTTGAGTGATTATAAAAGTCGGTCATAGTTTTCACTCCTTTCTTTTTAGTATTATTATTAAAGTATTAATTACTTATAAGTTTATTTGTACGTGTAGCCTTATAGGTAAAGAGAAATTATTTAGCCTTTAAAGCACGATGGAAATATTACATTTAGGCTATCCATAATGAATTTCTGCGCGACAACAAGAAAATTTGTTAAAATGAATAAGATTATATGAATAACTATGGAACTGGAACGGTGAATAAACGTTGAAAACATTTAAAAAGGTTTATATAGAAATAACAAGTGTATGCAATTTAGCTTGTAGTTTTTGTCCGCCAACAGAGCGTGCAAAAGGTCTAATAAAGGTCGAGCAATTTAATAAAATATTGGATGAAATACGACCGCATACCAAGTATATTTATTTGCATGTAAAAGGGGAGCCTCTTTTACATCCGCGTATTAATCAGTTATTAGATGCTGCTCATGAAAAAGGCTTTAAGGTCAATATTACGACGAATGGCACACTGATTAAAAAAAATCGTGAAAAGCTATTAGGGAAGCCAGCATTACGTCAAATTAATTTCTCTTTACACAGTTTTGATGGTCACGAAGGTTCTGAAAATCGTGAGAAGTATTTAGGGGATATTTTAGATTTTGTGCGTGAAGCAAAAGAATATAACACGATTATTTCGTATCGTTTGTGGAATTTACAGCAAGATCATGTTACAGATCTTGCTGCTAGAAGAAACCGTGAGACGCTAGAAATTTTAGAGAATGAATATAATCTTGATTTTCGCATTGAGGAGAAAGTGCAGCCGGGCAAGGGCGTGAAAATTGCTAACAATATTTATTTAAATCAAGATCATGAATTTAGATGGCCAAGCTTGCTTGCGCCAGCAGATGAAGGCAAAGGTTTTTGTCATGCGTTACGTAGTCAAGCAGCCATTTTAGTAGATGGTACAGTGGTGCCATGCTGTCTTGATGGAGAAGGGGTTATTAACTTGGGCAATGTGCATGAGCAGTCCTTTAGTGAAATTGTAGAGGGCGAGCGTGCCAATAATTTAGTTGATGGCTTTTCACGTCGTGAAGCGGTGGAAGAGCTATGTAAAAAATGTGGCTACCGTCAAAAGTTCGGCATGGAAGGCGAATAGGGTAAAAGAGAAACAATTGCCTGCAAAGTTGATTTGCGTTGCAGGCTTCCGTAGGCACAACGTAGCTCTTGATTTCCGTTACGGGTTGCTCGCTTTTACAGGTGGATTTTTCCTTTGTTAGTTTAGAATGCAACGCATAGAAATTGTATGAGTGACTGGTACACCGCATAGCCTCATGGCATAAGAGTAGTAGCTCCTAAAGCGGAAAAATCCACTTCGCTTTCCGCGGGCACACACGTAAGCCGCAACCCTCGCTACCGCGCGGCTTGTTGCGTCTTACGCTGTGTGCGTTCCCGCAGGAGTCTACGTGGATTTTTCCTTTGTTAGTTTAGAAATGCAACGCATAGAATGAGTGACTGGCACACCGTATAACCTAGGCATAAGAGTAGTAGCTCCTAAAACGGAAAAATTCACTTCGCTTTCCGCTCAGCACAGTAAGCCGCAACCCTCGCTATCGCGCGGCTAGTTGCGTCTTACGCTGTGTGCGTTCCCGCATGAGCCTACGTGGATTTATCCTTTGTTAGTTTAATGCAACGCATAGAAATTGTGTGAGTGACTGGCACTCATAAATTAGCAGATACAAAACTTTGTGATTGAAGTGAAGGGTTGCTCGACTCCTGCGGGAACAGCGTGAGACTTAAGACCCCGCACGTAGCGCAGCGAAGGAGGAGGCTTAAGCCACGCCCGCGGAAAGCGAGCAACCCGTAACGGAAATCTACTAATACTGTGAAAGTTGCATGTAAGTCACGTCTATAGTCAAACAGCTCCAATGTTATTCAACATTGGAGCTGTTTTTCTTTGATTGCGCATCGATTGTATTGAGGAAATCTCTTGTGATGCGTACTACGTATTTTACTTCGTCTAAATTGCGCTCGCGTAATAATGAGCGATGAATGTCGAGCATAAGATTTTTTTCTTCAATATCAGTTACACCCGATAATCGTTGAAAATTAAAAAGTTCTTCAGGTGCAATATCTAACGCTTTCATAAGCAACTCTAAAGTACTTAACGTAATATTAGATTGACCGTGCTCAATATTTGAAATGCGACCTTTGCTAAAACCTAACTTCCCCGTTCTCTCTGCTACTTCTTCTTGACTAAGCCCTTTGGAAACTCTAATGATACGGAGTTGTTCACCTACTAGCTTTAAAAAGTCTGACATATCATTCACCTCTATGTAAAAAGCTAGTGAAAAACAATGAAAATGCATATACCATTAAAGTTATATAATGTAGATAATGTTACATTAAAATGGTACAATAATCATTATAAAAATGCTCAACAAGGGGATTTATAGTATTTTGCCATATAATCTGCCGTTTTTACTTTAGTTGCAAGCGATTTTTAAGCTCTTGAAGAATGGAGGATCTAACGTGTTGGAGCGTTATAGATTAGATGAAATTGCTCTTATTGTAGCTAGTTTAACAACACCTCATATTTCAAATGGCTCAAATAAAGGTCAGCCATTCATTACAGCGGAAAATTTAAACTGGTTGGCACTTGACGGGGATATTCATCAGTTACCGAAATTAAACGATACAAAATGTGCAAAAGTACCAGCAAAAACAATTATTCTCGCTAAAAATGACGTAGGACAGGCGAAAAAATATATTTTTCAATGCCAACAAGAAGTGTATATAGCCAATGATCTTGTTGCCATTATTCCGAATGAATCCATTATTTTAAGCGATTATTTATATTTCTTTCTCCATTGGTATCAGCCGACCTCAGACTGGACTCGATTGCATCACATTATGTTAGATATACCTGCAATGGAAGTGCAAACGAACATCGCCCAGCTTTTAAAAACAAGCCAACTTTTATTGAAAAATAAACACGCATTGCTTGCGGTTGTAGAGGAGCTACCACAACATATACAAAATATTGCTAAGCAAACAGAACAACATACTCGCCATTTAAATTACGGATTTGATCAACTACAAACGTTTTATCAGGTGGCACTACATAAAATTTTTACTGGAGAGCTATATCAAATAAAGCCATGACTTCACAAAAAAAAGCAAGTCGGTGTGTCAAAGTAAGACTTCCACCGACTTGTTAGCAGTTAACGTCTGAATTAAACTTCAATAATAATAGGCAATATCATCGGTTTGCGTTTAGTTTGAGAAAAAAGATATTGGCCGACCGCTTTTTTAATTTCCCGTCTTAAAACAAATAGTTGTTGTTTGTTGTCTCCTTGGAGTTCGCTAATGGTTGCTTTTACAACTTCATTCACTTTATTCAGCAAATCCTCTGACTCCTTTGCATAAACAAACCCTCGCGATGTTGTATCAGGCTCTAAAATAATAGAACCATCACTCTTACTTAGCGTTAACACGATGACGAGCATACCGTCCTCAGATAGCTGTTTACGATCGCGTAATACAATGCCTTCAACCTCACCAATGCCAATACCATCCACATACGTATCACCAGATGGAATTTTCCTTGTTTGTCTTGCTTTGGATTTTTCAATATCGACAACATCCCCATTTTTGATAATGAAGGTATGTCCTCTTTTAACACCGACCGATTCCGCTAACAAACGGTGTTGATGCAGCATGCGGAACTCTCCATGTATCGGTATAAAAAACGTTGGTTTCATCAGCGTCAGCATTAGCTTTAAATCTTCTTGATAACCATGTCCAGAAACATGCATACCTGTATGACTAGATGAGCCATAAATAACTTTTGCGCCAAGCTGGAATAAATTATCGACGATTCGTGACACTCCTTTTTCATTACCTGGGATTGGAGAGGAGGCTAAAATAACTGTATCGTCTTGTAAAATTTTCACCTCGCGATGATTGCCGCTAGCTAAACGAGAAAGTGCCGCCAGTGGTTCGCCTTGGCTCCCTGTACATAACACGACAACTTCTTCTGGTGGTAGATATTTCACTTCACGGGCATCCAGTAAAAAATCATCAGGGATCGTTAAATAGCCTCGCTCTAATGCCACATCTACAACATTGACCATACTGCGCCCTAGCAATGCCAGTTTACGATTCGTTGCAAGGGTGGCATCTACAATTTGCTGAATGCGATTCACATTGGAAGCAAAAGTGGAAATGACAATTTTACGTTCGGCTTGATGAAATGCTTCCTCGATATGATGCCCTACAAGTTTTTCTGATGGTGTTAAGCCTGGTCGTTCAGCATTGGTACTTTCTGATATTAAGAGCAATACCCCTTTAGAGCCAATATCCGCCATCTTGTGGATATCTGCAAACTGATTATTGACAGGTGTTAAATCAAACTTAAAGTCCCCTGTGTGCACAACATTACCTTCTGGTGTATGAAAAACAATGCCTAAACAGTCCGGTATACTATGATTTGTTCGGAAGAAACTAACATCGATCTGTCCAAAATTTAAAGCAGAGTCAGAGCGAATTTCGATTAAATCGGTTTCTCTTAGAAGTTTATGCTCCTTTAGTTTTAATTCAATTAACCCTAATGTAAAACGCGTCGCATAAATGGGCACATTTAATTTCTTTAAAAGATACGGAATACCACCTATATGATCTTCATGACCATGCGTTACAATTAAACCTTTAATTTTATCTTTATTTTCTTGTAAGTAGGTAATATCAGGGATAATCAAATCAATGCCTAATAGGCTTTCATCTGGAAACTTCGCCCCACAATCGACAATTAACAAATCGTTTGCGTATTGGATTACATACATATTTTTACCGATTTCGTTAATGCCCCCGAGAGCAAAAATGGATAATGCGTTAGTTGATGCGTTCAATTTCAAAACCTCCATTTAAACGTAGTACGATAAAATTTAGTATTTCTCATGTTTGCAATCTTATACTGTCTAGAGAGTTGATTTTAGGATGATAAAAACAACAATTGGATAACATAAAGGCATTAATGGAGGAGCTGCTTAAAATGAGAGAATTTAAAATCACCTATTTCTTTGATGAAAATCATTATGTTCGGAGATTTATTCATATTGAATCGCAAGAAAAAGCACAACAGTTAGTAAAAAGCGAGCGCGATCAATTTATCGCCTTTACAGATAGCAGAGGAATCTATCATGAATTGCATACAAGGAATGTTCGCGTTATTCAAGTTTCTGAATATCATCGGGTCGATAAAACAAGCAAGAAAAGTACAGAAGCTTATGCACATTAAAAATGCGAAAGGAACAATTTATTGTTGAAAAAGAACACATAATCTATGCATGTTGACACACATTAACGATAAAGGAGTGTGACAACATGAATAAAGAAAATATACCACCTGAGAAAAGAATGTTTATGAACTTATCAAGTAAAGACAAGCCAGATATGGTTGATTCGGATACAATTAGTATTTTTGATTTGCATGAAGATATGCAAACGGTCGATATTATCCCTATTGGGGAACTGAATAAAAGAGTACAAAGAGAAGGCGATGAGCTAATTGAACTTCAGCCCGATGAATTGTAGAAGGAGATGAATAGCATATGAATGAAGAACAGCTAACAGCCTCTGGTACGAATATTAATGAAGTCAAACGTAAAAATGCAGAAGCGGGTTTATCCTATAACGAAGTAAAAGAGCTTTTAGCAAAAACGGGTGGGCATGGTACAGCTAAATATAGTGATACCAACAGTGAAGAAGTGAAGGCGGATATTAATCAATCATGGCGTAATCAGTGATACTGTAGGAGTGCGAAAATAAATGTATTTCGTACTCCTTTTATTGTACAGTACAATCAGTGTAGAAAGGGGGGAATGAAGTGCAAACTAAAAAACAGTGCTGTCCTTTATGTGGGAATGAAAATCATTGTGGAGTCGCGGAAGGTCAACAGACATGTTGGTGTATGAAGGAAAAGTTTCCTGAAGATCTAATAGAAAGCGTATCTCAAGAACGTAATATGTGCATTTGTCCACATTGTTTACATACATATAAAAACATCTAGCTTTCTCTGTTTTATTATCTTGATATTCGATGGTACAAATGTCTATCGCACAACAACCTACGGGGCATACATTACTCTGAAAGGAGTGTGTCTAATGATTAAACCAATTCCACTTAGTATTGTAACCCAGGCATATTTAGAGGAA
The DNA here is from genome assembly GCF_046245175.1 of Lysinibacillus sp. 38-6. GTDB lineage: Bacteria > Bacillota > Bacilli > Bacillales_A > Planococcaceae > Lysinibacillus. The sequence goes on along the minus strand of NZ_CP176417.1, from coordinate 2,688,044 downwards.
AACAAAAGAATAATCAATAAGATGATGCAAGGCATGACCTATGTAACAATAACATGTAGCATATCTGAAAACTTCATCAAACAAATGATTCCATACAATATAGCAGCCATAAGAATGTCAGAAAATGTGCTGCAATATACAACAATTATTCCTGTTCAAGATTTAGCACTAGAAGTGATAAAAACACATACTGAGTTAGTAGAAAGTCTCGAAGCAATACAAAACAGATGTTGTATCGTACAAAATACAGAATATGAATTATACGAATATATGTGTACTTTTAAAGAAATTGCTGAAACGATGTTCCAAACATTATGCTCACCACCAACCTCTAATAGTATCAATATCAATTATCTTCAAGATATGATTATTCACCATCAAGCAGGTGTACGCTTCGTGCAAAACGTTCAACGATTCTGCATATGCCAAGAGCTAATTCCAATTCTTCAATGCATGTTGCAAACATTATGTTGCCAACTTGAAGAAATGAAAAAGTTACTGGATGCGCTACAAGATTGTGAATGTTAAAAAATAAAAACGCTAAAATTGTCCGCAATTTTAGCGTTTTTATTTTGTAGTATCGTGCCGGAAGCATTCCATAGTATTAGCTTCAATCTCCTCGTTATTTTGCTTAATGCTCATCCACTGGAATTGCCATTCTCGACGACTATTAAAGGCTTCATTTTTAAAAATGATTAGACCGGTGAGAGAAAATGGGATAGAAAGCTAAATTCTACTTGCGGCGTAAATAATAAATTAGTAGGTGCTACAAGTTGATTGAAGTGGAAGGCGCGACACTCCAGCAGGAACAGCACGAGCTGAAAATCCATTTTTGCGGCGAACCCGCCGCAAAAATTAGTTGAAGCCGTGCCTGCGGAAAGGGAGCGCCTGGAACGGAAATCAACGTGCACTAACTGTACATGGAAAAGGTGTGTGCCCGCAGAAAGCACCGTCGCAGCGGACATCAACGTTATCATTAAATACCCACTGCATCCTTTCCATCGAAGGACGAGGCGCACATAAAAGTGACTGTTCGCTTGTCACTATCGTAGAGGCACCATTCACGGTGATCAACTACAGAACCGACATTGATACGATATTGCTTTGCTTGTAACGCAATCGGTTGTCCAAAATGAATACGAATCGGCAACTTTTTATTTTGACGGTAAATGCCTGATTCATGGCTATGTCCGAAAAAAAGCAGTTGCTGATCAATGGCTGGGAACTTAGGTTGCCAAGCAACGCTCCATTGGAATTGATGTCCATGAATAAGCATTGCCCCATCGATATCCATCGTTTCAGGCAATGCAACAAAGCGCTCGATGCCTGTAACATGTGTAATACGTTCTTCTTGATTACCGCGAATTGATGGGAATGTCAGTAGATTTTCAAAATCTTGTTCAATAACGGCGGCCTTTTGCAAAGGTAAGCCAGATATTGTTTTTGCTTTTTTCTTACTTACTGTACATTCATATAAATCGCCTAAACCTATGATTACAGCATTTTTTGCTGTTTGTTGTATATGAGCTAACACTGCTTTTGTATCAGCAATATTAGAATGTAAATCTCCTAAAAGTGCATACAGCATTCTAATCATGCCTTTCTTTAACAAATAATTTTTACAAGTATCATACACCTAACAGAATTTGATAGAAAAGTAATATGTATAAGAATATTTTGTGACATAGCTTACATATTTTGAATGTAGGCAAAAATTGCTTACCAAAAGCTAGATTGATAAAATAAGTGTTGTAATCTGAATTTTCTGATTTATAAGCAAGTTCTATACTAACTAGTCACAAAAAAATAAAAGGGGGTTTATGATGAAGATGTTTATGACGGATGTTTTACAAAACTATGCTACACAGCAAGCGAATGCAACTGCTACAGTTTATGAAGACAAACAGCTGACGTATAGTGAATTTTATCAGTATAGTGAACGCTTTGCTGCGTATTTACAACAACAGGGCTATGAAAGAAACGATGTCATTGCGTTATATACACTTAATTCCGATTTATTTTTAATTGCTTATATCGGTATTCAACTGGCTGGCTTTGTTGCGATGCCTATTAATACAAAGCTTAGCGCACGAGAGGTTGACTTTATTGTCAGCCATTCACAAGCGAAAGGGCTTATTTATGACGAAAGAATAGAAGAACTACTAGCGGATGTTCCGTATGCATTTCAATATGTAATCAGTTTAAAGAACATGCTAGATATTATTGAAAACGATGCGGGACAGAGACAGCCCGTACAGTTACAAGCGGATGATACGGCAGTGGTGATGTATACGTCTGGGACAACAGGAAAGCCAAAAGGGGTCATGCTAACGCATCAAAATATTGCATCGGCAGCCGCTATTTGGTCAGCATCGATGAATATGACGCCGGAGGACAGCATGTTTATTTGTACACCATTGTTTCATTGTGCAGGGCTGCATGTCTTTGCTATGCCGATGTTCTATCAAGGTGGAACTGTCATTATCGAGGAGAGCTTTTCGCCGAAAAATACGTTACAACAGCTTGCCAAAACACGTGCCACGATTTTCTTTGGTGTGCCTGCCATGTACACGATGTTATTAAATACACCAGGTTTTAAGGATCATACCTTTGAGGAGTTACGTCTATTATGTTACGGTGCAGCCCCGATGCCGTATGAGCTTGTAAAACAGGTGAAAGAAGCATTGCCAAATGTAAAAGTGCAAAATTTATATGGCCAAACAGAAAATACGCCGGCTGCTACATCGCTTTTGGACGCTGATGCATTGACGAAAATCGGTTCTGTCGGCAAGCCGTTAGCACAGACAGAAGTTCGTGTAGTAGATAGTCTTGGTGAAGCTGTGCCTGCAGGTGAAGTAGGGGAAATTTGTGTGAAAGGGCCACAGGTGATGAAAGGGTATTTACGCAATGAGCAAGAGACGGCTCGAACAATTCGTGACGGTTGGCTTTATTCCGGCGATTTGGGACGCTTCGATGATGAAGGTTACTTATATATCGTGGATCGTAAAAAGGATATGATTATTCGCGGCGGTGAAAATATTTATCCCATTGAAATTGAAGAAGTGCTATATCAACTGCCGGAAATTTTAGAAGCAGCAGTAGTTGGCTTGCCACATGAAGTCTATGGAGAAGTGCCAAAAGCATTTGTCGTCTTAAAGGAAGGAAAGCTACTAGATGAAGAATCTATTTTAGCCTATTGTCTTTCACAGCTTGCAAAATATAAAGTACCCTATGAAATTGAATTTCTAGCACAATTACCACGTAATGCGTCAGGCAAGGTATTAAAGCATACGCTGCGTCCTAAAGTAACAACATCTTAACTAAAGTATATTGTGCTAGATTTTTGTCTAATCCTTGAAAAGTAGCAGGATAAAATAGGAACACCTATTAAATTAGCGTATAATAAAACTATGACAAATTGTAAAAATAGAATAGAAGATAATGTATTTTTCTAATGAGATAGGAGCGGAATTTGTCTTGTGGAGTGATTATAAACGTCTTTTAATAGTTAGTATTATGATTATCATGCTACTTTCTGGTTGTAATCAATTTACACAGCAAAGTCGACCAAAAAACCAAATAACTGTTTTGACGGTAGAATTTAATAGTGGTGCACCGATTCCAAGTCTCTTTATTACAATGACAGATACGGAGACCGGTAAGAAAGTTGAAGAAGCAATCGGCTCAGAAGAGGGAGAGGCTACTTTTTCAAATCTTGTAGATGGCAGGGAATATACGATTATGGCAACAACACATAATAGCCAAGGTGACGATGGCTATACGACAATTGAAAAATTTACGTATGATGAGACGAAACCGTATTTTCGACTGCAAACACATGCCTCAAGAGCAGAGCAGGAGCTTGCTGTCCCAGTGGTTATGCAAAAACCTGAGCTTCCTCAAGGTTGTGAAATTACCGCACTAACGGCTGTTTTAAATTATTACGGCATGAATATATCAAAGCTTGAAATGGCGGATAACTATTTGCCTAAACAAAATATTTACACATCAGGTGGTCAACGTTACGGTCCAAACCCTAGTGTTGCGTATGCTGGAAATCCGCGTGATAAGGCAAATGGCATGTACGTCTATGCCGCACCAATTGTCAAAGCTGCCCAAGCCGCAATTGCAGATAAGCAGGCAAACTTGCGTGTAACGGATATGAGCGGGGCATCACAGCGTGATATTTTAGAGCTCGTAGACGAGGGTGTGCCGGTTGTCGTATGGGTTACATTGGATTTATCGACACCGAAAACAACGCCCAATAAAGGGTGGGTGTATGAAGGAGAAACGGTGAAACGTGATGCATACTTAAACTTGCATGCCGTCGTATTGACGGGGCATTCCAATGAGCAAGTGGTCGTTATGGACCCATTACAGGGCAATGTTTCTTATAATGTAGATGATCTTTTTAAGAGCTATCAGGAGCTAAATATGCAGGCTGTTGCGGTTCATAAATAAGAAGTGGCACAAGTTTCTTATGTTGGCGTGCAGTTTTGCTAGCACAAAAATATGTTACACTAATAAAAAAAGCTAAAGTGAGTTGAGTAGAATGGCCATTGAGCACGCTTTTTTACCAGTTTTATTGGGCGATGAAATGAATGCTTACGGCATGGCGCGAGCATTTTACGAGTCCTATGGCGTCAAACCACTAGCATTAAATCATACGAATATGGAAAAAATTCAACACAGTGATTTATTATATTTTCGAGAAGTACCAAGATTGCATATTGAAGAGCGCTTTGTTGTTGCCTTAAAAGCAATCGCAGAGGAGTTTTCAGATAAGAAATTATTGCTTTTAGCTTGTGATGAGTTTTATGTAAAGAAAATTGTGCATTATAAAGAGGACTTGGCGAGTCATTATATTATTCCCTATGTGGATGCACCACTTGCCAACCAATTATTAACGCGGGAAAGTATGTATCAGCTTTGTGCACAATATGGTTTCCATTATCCTGCCATGCAGGTTTGTACGGTAAATGATTATGAGCAATTGCAGACAGTTGACTATCCCATTGTCATTAAGCCGATGAATATGACGAAGTACGCAAGTTGTATTTTCCCAGGTAAGAAAAAGGTCTATATTGCACAAAATGAAGAAGAAAAAGAGGCTATTTTCCACGCAATCTATAAAGAATCGGCCTATCGTGATGATATGATGATTCAACAATATATTCCGGGTGAAGATGCCAATATGCGTGTTGTAAATGCTTATGTTGGACAAGATCACAAAGTCAAGCTACTATCTGTAGGGAACCCGATTTTAGAAGAACATTCACCAGAGGGAATTGGGCGTTATGTTGCCATTATGACGACGTACGACAAGGAACTAATGGATGGTGTTAAAACGTTCCTAGAAGCAGTGGAATTCCAAGGCTTTGCCACATTTGATATGAAATATGATGAACGTGATGGGCATTATAAGCTATTGAGTATTGAACTACATAATGAACTATCGAATTATTATGTGACGGCAAGCGGCTATAATTTAATGCAATATGTAGCGGATGATTATATTCGTGGAAGTAAACAGCAGCTGACATATGTGCAGAACAAGCATCTTTGGACGATCGTACCAAATGGTGTATTATTTAAATACGTAGTAAATGAACAGCTTGTGATGGAAGCGAAGAGCCTCATTCGTCAAGGTTTAGCAACGGATTCTATTTTCAATTATAAAGATATGAATGCGAAACGTTGGTTGAATGTAACGCTTGATAATTTAAGCTTTTATCGCAAATATAAGAAATATTTTAACAACAAAGGTCTGTCTAACTAATGAAAAAACAAACTTTAGGTATAATAGGTGGTGTCGGTCCACTTGCAACAATGTTTATCGGCGAAATGATTGTCAGACGTACAAAGGCAATAAAGGATCAGGAGCATGTTCATACCATTATTGATAATGATACAAATATTCCTGATCGCACGGCTTTTATTTTAGATAACTCAAAGGAAAATCCTGTCCCAGTGTTAATTGAGGATGCCAAAAAGTTAGCTTCTGTTGGAGCAAATTTAATTGCCATTCCGTGCAATACAGCGCATACTTTTTATGATGAAATTGCACAAGGATCGCCCATTCCTGTGTTGCATATGATTCGGGAAACGGCTAAGCGTGCACATGATTTAGGCGCAAAACGTGTCGGAATTTTAGCTACAACAGGGACGTTAACATCACGCATGTATCAAGATGCATTAGAGGAATTCGACATAACACCAGTAGTACCAGATGATGCAATGAAAGAACAAGTGATGTCGATTATTTACGACTATGTGAAAGCGGGCAAGGATGTCACAAAGGAAGATTGGCTGCCTATTGAGGAAGCCATGTTAGCTTTAAATTGTGACCGTATCGTGCTAGGCTGTACAGAGTTATCAATCGTTAATCGAGATTTAAAATTAAGTGACAAATATATTGATTCATTAATCGTGTTAGCTGAATGTGCTATTTTAGCATGCGGCTATGAATTAGTGGAGTAGCATTTTGGCTCACCTGTTGTAAAAGGTGAGCTTTTTCAATACATGTCTACTCAATCATAAAGAAGGAAAATGCTTGTACACAGCTAGTATGTTAAACTAATGTCAAGCAGGATAATAAGGTGGGAATTAACATGTCAGTTATTAATTTATTAAAAGAAGAATTACAAGCAAAATGGAACTTTGAAGAACCAATGAAAATTCAAGAGGAAATGATTCCGGCAATGCTCGAAGGAAAAGATATTGTTGCAGAATCACCGACAGGCTCAGGGAAAACATTGGCTTATGTGTTACCTTTATTGAATAAAGTAAACGGTGCGAAAAAACAAACACAAGGGCTGATTGTTGCGCCGTCTCAAGAATTAGCTATGCAAATCGTTGAGGTTATTCGTGAATGGACAGCCGGTTCGGATATTACCGTACAACAGCTTATTGGTGGTGCAAACTCTGCACGTCAAATCGAGAAGTTAAAGAAAAAACCAACAATCGTCGTAGGTACTCCAGGTCGTCTCAATGAATTAGCGCGTGCGGGTAAATTAAAATTAAAAGAAATTGAAACGGTTATTTTAGACGAATGCGATCAGCTACTAAGCCGCGAGTATCGTGTTGTCGTAAAATCATTTATCGAAGGATCAGCATTTGGTCGTCAAGTAGTAGTTGTTTCTGCCACAATTACGGAAGAAATTGAATTAGTTGCGAGCCGTATGATGTTTGAGCCATTACGCGTGAAAATTAAACCAGAGGACATGGTGAAGTTTGGGAAAGTTGTCCACTCATTCGTTAAAGTGGAAGAACGCGATAAAACAGACTTCCTCCGTCGATTATCACATACAGAAGATTTACGTGCCCTTGCTTTCGTTAATAATATCGATCAATTATTAATGAAAGAAACAAAGCTACAATATCGTTCAGCACCAATTGTGACATTACATTCTGACATGAAAAAAGAAGAACGTAAAAAAGCATTAGATGCATTCCGTAAAGGCGAAGCGCGCGTATTAATCGCCACAGATATTGCGGCACGTGGTTTAGATATTGCCGGTTTAACACATGTTATTCATGTCGATGTGCCACGTACAATCGAACAGTACTTGCATCGTTCTGGACGTACTGGTCGTGCAGGGGCAGATGGTGAAGTCTTAACATTGTTATCGTACCACGATGAAAAAACGTATAAAAAGTGGACACGTGAAATTCCAGGCAAACCTGTGCAGAAGGTATGGCACGATGGCAAGCTAGTAGAAGGTAATTCAAAAACAATTGGGCAAAAGCGAGGGAACTAATATGACATTTGAAGAAAAATTACGAGCATATGCAGAGCTAGCAGTAAAGGTTGGTGTCAATATTCAACCAGGGCAATACTTATTAGTGAATACATCGATCGATGCATTGGATTTTGCTCGTTTAGTGGTGAAGGAGGCATACAAAGCTGGCGCAGGCCGTGTTCATGTTAATTTTTCAGATGATGAAATGGACCGTGCTTTTTTCGAACATGCTTCGGAAGAGGAATTTAATCGTTACCCACAATGGATAGTGAAAATGCGTGATGAACTAATTGAACGCAAAGGCGCGTTATTGTGGATAGATGCTGCGGATCCAGATAAATTAAGCGGTATTCCTACGGAGCGTTTAGCTACCTTCCAAAAGGTATCTGGCGCTGCCTTGAAAAACTATCGTAATGCTGTTATGAAAGATTTGATTGCTTGGTCTATCATAGCCGTCCCTTCAGCAAAGTGGGCAGGCAAAGTATTCCCGGATTTAGCAGTCGAAAAACAAGTTCCCGCACTTTGGGAAGCCATCTTTAAAACAGTGCGTATTGGGGAAGGAAACGCAGTTGAAAACTGGCGTACGCATGTAGCAAATTTAGAATCAAGAGCAGCTTTATTGAACGACAAAAAGTATACAAAACTGCACTATACTGCTCCTGGTACGGACTTAACAATCGCGTTAGCACCTCAGCATAAATGGCTGACTGGTGGTAGCAAAACACCTGATGGTACGATTTTTATCGCCAATATGCCAACAGAAGAAGTATATACGTTGCCAATGAAACAAGGTATTAATGGCTATGTAAGTAATACAAAACCATTAGTTTACCAAGGCAATATTATTGATGGCTTTAAGCTTACTTTTGAAGAAGGTAAAATTATTGATGCTAAAGCTGAAGTGGGACATGATTTATTGCAAGAGTTAATTACAGTGGATGAGGGCTCTAGTTATTTAGGAGAGGTAGCACTTGTGCCACACGAATCGCCAATTTCTGCTTCTGAGATATTATATTTCAATACATTGTTTGATGAGAATGCTTCAAACCATTTAGCTATTGGAGAAGCATATCCAACTTGTTTAGAAGGTGGAAGAGATTTAGAGGCTGGTCAACTGGAAGCTTTAGGTGCAAATATTTCTGTGACACATGAGGACTTTATGATTGGTAGCGGCGACATGGATATTGATGGTATTTTAGCGGATGGCACTGTAGAGCCAATATTCCGTAAAGGTAGCTGGGCTTTTTAATATCGAATAGAGATGAGGTGAGCAGATGAAACGACTATTGAGCCTAGTAAGTATAACTGTGCTTTCGTTGACACTTGGTGTTTCATCTGCTTTTGCTCGTACTGAAAATTATGTGGCGCTTGGCGATTCTTTAGCGGCAGGTCAAACGCCGTATCAGGAAATTGATGCAGGCTATAGTGATTTGATTGCCATGCGTTTAGGGAAGATGGGGCAACTGAGTCACTATACAAAAGAGCTTGCTTTTCCAGGCTACACAACAGCGGATGTTTTAGCGCGAGTAAGATCAGAAGAAGCAAGTGCATTATTAGCCAATGCAACACTGATTACGATTTCAGCAGGTGCCAATGATTTACTACGTCTTGTGCAAGTTAACCCATCTGCGGGTACTTTAGTGTTTTCACAGCTTCAGGTAGATTTTGCGTTAAATTTAGCGCGTAAAAATATGGCGGAATTGTTAGCTGAGGTAAAAGTGCGTGCTCCTCATGCCCAAGTGTATGTTATGGGCTATTATTTCGCTTATCCAAATGTCCATGCAACACAAAAGGTCGGCACGAATGACCAGCTAGTGAAGTTAAATACGTTATTGCAGCAGCAAGCTGAGCAGACAGGCATGACTTATGTACATGTTTACGATGCCTTTGGAATGCAAGCTACAGACTACTTACCGAATGGTGCAGATGTCCATCCGAATTTTGAAGGCTATCGTCAAATGGCCAATGCCTTTTTAAAAGTGTATAGCGGTAGTGATCAGTTAGCGATTTCCGCGGCAGAGTTACCTAAGCCTAAGCCAATGACATTTCAGGAAATATTGGAACAACAGGCACAATTTAAGGAACAGGCAGTAGAAGACACAAAAGAGGAAGTTGCAGTCGTCAGAAACATTCAGGGCTTTATTGGCTATGCTACGTTTATGGAAAAAGTAAAAGCCAATCAGCCCTTACAAGCACAAAATCTAGCACACCAACCAGTGCAAAGCGTTGTCATGAAGTAAAAAACTATGCTAAGTATCTGAACCGACCTAAATTAGCGGCGGTTCAAGTAACTTAGCATGTTTTTTTATTTAAGAGTGCCAAATTTAAGAGTGCCAGGCACTGAAACAATTCTGAAAATTGACAGTAAGATATTTTAATATGCAATTAAAGATCCACGAAGACCCCTGCTGAGAACAACTCAAGCTGAAAGGCGCAACAAACAGCGCTAGCGGGGGATGTGGCTTACGCTGTGCACACGGAAAGCGAAGTGGATTTTTTTCGAAATAGAAAATTGGAATATGCCAGGTCTCCATGCTAAGAGCCACATACCAAGTGCCAGGCACCGAAACAATTCTGAATAGTACGAGTGCCAGTCACTGAAACAATTTAGTTTGAAGGCATGATAAAATATAAGAAAAAGACAGGAGGGCAAATACAATGAAATTATTCCATACAGCCGATTGGCATTTGGGTAAGCTTGTACAAGGGATGTATATGACTGAGGATCAACGCTATATTTTACAGCAATTTTTACAAGCCATTGATAAAGAAAAACCTGATGCCATTATTGTAGCAGGTGATTTATATGATCGCTCTATGCCACCTGTAGAGGCGGTTAACTTACTGAATGACGTGTTGGCAGAGATTGTACTGGAAAAGAAAATTCCGGTGTTAGCAGTAGCGGGTAATCATGATAGTGCAGGGCGATTAAACTTTGGTAGCCGAGTAATGCGCGATAGTGGGTTACATATCGTAGGGCAATTCTCAAAAGAACATGCCCCCATTATTCTAACTGACGAGTTCGGCGAGGTCCATTTTCATCTTGTGCCGTTTGCGGAGCCTGCTTCAGTGCGTACCATTTTAGAAGACGAAACGATTCAGTCACACCAAGATGCCATGCAAAAAATCATCGCCCATATTCAACAAACAATGGATACAACAAAGCGTAATGTTTTTATTGGACATGCCTTTGTAACGAAATACGGTCATGAAGAAGCAAACACAAGTGATTCAGAGCGCCCGCTATCAATTGGTGGTTCTGATTGTGTCGATGCTGCACTATTTGAACCGTTTAACTACACAGCACTAGGCCATCTGCATAAAGCGCACTTTGTCCAAAACGAAACGATTCGCTATGCTGGCTCACCGTTGAAATATTCACTGTCTGAGCATTTACATGAAAAAGGTTTTTTAATTGTAGAACTAGATGCAAGTGGCACAGTAGAAGTCAAAAAACAAAAACTAGTGCCAAGACGTGATTTAAGAGTAGTAGAAGGGTCGATGGATGAACTATTAAAACTACCGCCATGTGAAGATTATGTTTTTGTGCGCTTAACGGATACGACACCAGTCGCTTCACCGATGGAGCGAATTCGTACAGTATTTCCACATGCAATGCATATAGAGCGTAAGGCGTCACGCGTGCAGGCTGCTCAAGACATACAAGTAGTTGACACGGAAAAAGTAGAGGATATTGATTTATTCCGTGGATTTTACGCCAATATTGTAGGAGATCAACCTGATTCGGATACGGAGCGTTTATTTGTAGAAATGTTACAAGAGTTATTAGAAGAGGAACGGGAGGCAGTGCGATGAAACCACTTAAGTTAACCATTACTGCTTTCGGTCCCTACAAACAGACAGAAGTGATCGATTTTCAACAGCTTGGTGACTATCGATTATTCGCTATATCAGGGAAAACAGGTGCTGGGAAAACAACTATTTTTGATGCCATTTGCTATGCGCTTTATGGTTCAGGAAGCGGAGAAGATCGTCAGGATACTGCGATGCTACGAAGCGGTTTTGCAGCTGATGACGTTTATACCGCAGTTGAATTAGTGTTTGAAATGCATGGCAAAGTTTATCAAATTGTTCGGCAACCGGGTCATATTAAAGCAAAAAATAAAAGTGTGACAGGGAAAAAAGTTGAATTAGCCGAAATAAAGGAAGATAAATTTGACTTTAGTATTGTAGAAAAGCAACAAACAAATGAAGTAGACAAAAAGCTGCTAGAAATTATAGGGCTAACAAAAGATCAGTTTAGTCAAATTGTGATGTTGCCACAGGGAGAGTTTCGCAAGCTTTTAACTTCGGATTCTACGAATAAAGAAGTAATCTTACGCAAAATTTTTAAAACAGACCGTTTTAGTGCAATGACCAAAAAATTAGATGCAAAACGAAAAGAAGCCGAAAAAGATTTAGAACGTGCGCAACAATTAAAAGAGCATTTACTTGGTCAAATTGCAGGTGCTTTACCGCCGCGCAATTCTACACTGTTTACTTGTATCAGCCATAATACCGACAATATGTATCAGCTGAAAAATGCCCTTGAAGAAGAGCAATTTTTCTATAATGCAAGCATACAAACGGAACAGCTACGCTACGATGAAGCTTTAGCGCATCATCAAAAAGAACAAGATTATTATAGTATGGCTAAGGCACTCAATGAGCAATTTGAGCAACAAGCTCAACGACAAGCGCGCCTGCAATTATTATTACAAGAACAACCATTGTACACAGCGAAGGAGCAGGAAATTAAATTAGCTGAGCAAGCAGAACGACTTATGTTGCTTGAACAACAATGTGTGGATTTACGGGCAGAGCAAAATCGTAAGGAACAACTATATCAACAAGCATCAACAGCGCATGAAAATGCGGTGGCACAGTTGAAAGTTGCGCAACAATTGTATGCGGAGGAAGAAGCGAAAGAGCCTGAGCGTCAGCACATAGCGCAACAGGAAATGCAACTAGTAGCACTATTGCCGAAATATGAAACATTTGAGCACAATCAGCAACAATTAGAAATCATTGAACAGCTGGTCTTAACGGCGAAACGGGCAGTAGCTGATAATATGGCTATATTAGAAAAAGAGCAAAGCCAACATCAGCAATTAATAGCAACAATTGAATCCTATGAAAAACAAATGGAGCCTTATGCAGAGTATTTAGAAAGGCTACCTATTCTTAAAGAACAAGTAACTTTATTAGCCAAAGCTGAAAAATATGAGCGGGCGATTGAACAAAGTGAGCAAGCTGTTCATCTAGCACTACAACAATTCCAAGAAAGTAAAAAGGCTCTGCAAATAAAAGAGCAACAATGGATTTCCGGCCAGGCTAGTATTTTAGCAGCTAAGTTAAAAGACGGTGATCCTTGCCCGGTTTGTGGCAGCACAACACATCAATTAGCACATAACGAACCAATGGCGGTTGTTGATGAAGTGGCGCTAGAATCGATACGAGCTACGGTCAATGCGAATGAGCGTAAGTATTTGGAACAAGAAGCGACATTAAAAACGACTAAACAATTGCTGCAAGATGTGAACGAACAACTACAGGCTCATCACATTTCAATAGCAGAGCGACTAGAACTTTCTACATCTTTACAGTTTGTTGAACAACAAGTCGCAGTTTTGAAAATCGTCCAAAATCAACTGTCTGTTGCTCGAGCAAAACTAAAAGGCCATGTCGATCAAAATGAACACCTACAACAAAAACAAATACGATTAGAGCAACATTTCGCTGAGCAGTCTAATGAATTAATAAAACAGCAAGCGATCGTAGAAGAACAGCAAAAGCATATTCCTGAAGATGTGCAGTCATTACAAGCATTAAAGCAAATCATTGCAGATGTCGGGAAGCAAAAGCTCGCACTACAAACAGCATGGCACACATGCCAGCAAAACTTGCAGGTGGCACAGGAAGCAAGCAATAAGGCAGTGATGACGGAAGAACTGGCTAAAAAAGCATATGAGGAATTGCAAAACACTCTTAATGATAAGCGTGAGCAGTTTTTAGTTAGTATGAACAATGTTGGTTTTGCAAGCTATGAAGAATATGCTACTGCAAAGCGTAGTGTTGCACAAATTGAGGATTTACGTACCGCATGTCGAGAATATGCCTTACAACTTCATTCTTTACAGCAACAACTGGCAGATGGAGCAAAGCATCTGGAAGGCAAAGAAAAGCAAGATTTAGCAATGTTAGAAGAAAAGCTTGAAGTGCTGCGTATTACTTACGAAGAAGCGTTTAAAACATTACAACAGACGCAAAGCTATGCCAAAGCATGTGCTGACTTTATCGTTAAAGTGGAGGAAACGGCACAAGAAATAAATGTGCTTGAAAAAGAAGCGGGTCGTGTAAAGGAACTTTATACTTTGTTAAATGGTCAAAATCCGAAAAAACTTTCCTTTGAGCGGTATATTCAAATTAGTTATTTAGATAAGATTACGGCGGCGGCCAATATTCGTTTATTCCATTTATCGAATGGACAATTTGAATTGCGACGTTCCGATCGATTAGAGAAGCATGCAAAGCAAAGTGGGCTAGGGCTGGATGTTTATGATGCCTATACAGACCAATTAAGAGATGTTAAAACATTATCCGGCGGAGAAAAGTTCAATGCATCATTAAGTCTTGCCTTAGGTATGGCGGATGTCATCCAAAGCTTCCAAGGCAATATCCGAATCGAAACCATGTTTATTGACGAGGGCTTTGGCTCTTTAGATGAGGAAGCCTTAAATAAAGCCATTGACACACTGATTGATTTACAAGACTCAGGCAGAATGATAGGCGTCATTTCACATGTAGCCGAATTAAAAGCTGCCATGCCAGCAGTGTTACATGTCGAAAAAACGTTAAGCGGCCATAGTACAACGCATTTTGAAGTAAAGTAAGTGCCAGGCACTGAAACAATTCTGAATTTTGATAGCGCGCTGAGCCACGAGATTCCTGTATAGTTGCACGAAAACAGTGCCAGGCACTCACACAATTTAAGAAAAAACCCACGATGACTTCTGCTACTTACAATGATGAGCGGAAGTCGAAGTGGGTTTTTACGCTATAGGAAGAATCCGTCATTATTTTCTGCGTGTTTGTACGTTAGCTGTTGTTCCTTTTTTGGCTGCGACTACTTTTTTGACAATAGGAATAACAATGGGTGCAAATTTTATAGCAGTTTTAACTATTTTTGATACTTTCACAAATACGACAGCTCCTTTTAACGAATTTTAACGAATTACACGTACAGCTTGCACAATGTTCCAAATGACAATAGCTAATGATACGAGTAAATAAATTGCAAATGATACAAACCATATAATAATAAATGTATTCCCATTTGCAGTAGGCTCAAACATGTTGAATGACATAGACGATAAGATAAAAACGATAAAGAAGATGATGCCAAAGACAAATGGAATTAAATGTGAAATAAGAGCTCTGACGGCATGTCTTTTGATATCACGATCTTGTGAAACAAAATAAACAACTAACGGTACGATAAATGGTGCAAAGAAAATACTGAGATAACTAAAGGCAGGTAAAATTTTTTGATTCTCCATCATTGTTCCTCCTTTTTTATTATTTACGCATGAAAAAATGGAAAGTTTCAAAAAAATAAGCGTGGAAAAGGTTGTAATCGTCCAGACGTTTTCGTACAATGAGGGTGTTCAATAAAAAAATAAGATGTAACGACCACAAGGGGAGCTGATGATGTCAGCTGAGACTGGGCACGTAATGCCTTTACTCTTTGAACCTGTAAGTTAATACTTGCGTAGGGATGTGGATAGAAACCGACACTTTTACGATGTGAGGCTCTGTCCTGGCATCGTTTTTTTATGCCGGATTGAGGCGCATATCAATAATTGATTTCTATTCCTGCTCTTGTATCCTACATCGGAACAAAGGAGAGAATACTAATATGGACAAAAAAAGACTACTAATGTTGGTGGAGATTGCCATTTTTGCAGCGGTAGGACTTGTGCTCGATCAAGTTTCCTTTAAAGTATGGGCACAAGGTGGATCAGTGAGTTTAGTCATGATTCCAATCATTTTAATGGCGTTTCGTTGGGGTCTTTTGCCAGGGCTCACAACCGGTCTTTTGATTGGTGTTATACAAACAATGTTTGGTGCCTATATTGTGCACTGGCTTCAAGGATTACTAGATTACGGTGTAGCCTTTACCGTAGTAGGTTTAGCGGCAATCGTTCGTGAACCAGTACTAAAAGCGGCAACAGCTTTAAATAAAAAGAAAATGGCTAGTTATATTGTCATCGGTACGCTGTTGGCAGGATTCCTACGTTATCTTGCACACACGTTTGCAGGTGCCATATTCTTTGCCGAATATGCTGGTGAGCAAAATGCCTGGATCTATTCAATCATTTATAATGGAACATACATGTTACCAGCAACCATTTTAACTGCAATTGTTGGGGTGCTATTATTTACAGCGGCACCACAATTAATGCAACGTAAATCTTAAACAATATAAGTCTATCCAAAAGCTGAAAATAGTATGCTAAGTATTAACTTAGTATGCTATTTTTTATTGGGCAAATTGTTCGGTTTGTATTTGATGGTACGTCTAAAATCATATCGGCATAGAATAATTAATGCGTTTGGCGTTATGCACATTTAAAGTTATGTTATATTAAAGAATAGATATTAGATGAAAGGGACGTTAAAAATGATTGTAAAAACGCAAGAAGAAATTGAAGCCTTTAAAAAAATTGGTCGCATTTGTGCCGAAATTCGTGAGGCGATGAAGGCAGCTACAAAACCAGGTGTGACAACACTTGAATTAGATGAAATTGCAGGTCGCATGTTTGCTGAAGCAGGAGCTATTTCAGGTCCTAAAGGTGAATATGATTTCCCAGGATACACTTGTATTAGTGTCAATGAAGAAGTGGCACATGGTATTCCAGGACAACGTGTCATTCAAGAGGGAGACATCGTCAATATCGACGTATCTGGTTCTTTAAACGGCTACTTTGCAGATACAGGTATTTCATTTGTAGTAGGTGAAGGTTATGAAGATAAAGAAAAACTTTGCCGCGTTGCGAAAAGTGCCTTTGATCGCGCGATGACAAAAGTAAAAGCTGGTTCAAAGTTAAACCAAATTGGGAAAGCGGTAGAGCGTGAAGCTTATGCCAATGACTTAACGGTTATTATGAATTTAACTGGCCATGGATTAGGTCGTTCATTGCATGATGAGCCTAACCATATTTTAAACTATTACGATGCATGGGATTCAACAATTATGAAAGAGGGCATGGTTCTTGCAGTGGAGCCGTTTATCTCAGCGAAAGCAGAGCATATCGTTGAAGCGGGTGATGGCTGGACATTTGTCACACCTGATAAATCGTTAGTTGCCCAAATTGAGCATTCTATTATTGTCACGAAAGATAAACCAATCATTTTAACTGCATTAGATGAAGCATAATAAACTAAAAACCTGCTTACCGATTTAATTTCGGTAAACAGGTTTTTTTTTGACAAATAGAATGCCAACTACGAGAACGCCGCATAAAAATAAAGCTGCAGTCGTCACAAGTAATTCATCAAGGCGATTATGCAATACGATGCCAATAAAGGCCCATATAAATACGCTAGGATAAATAATATCGAAGTGATGGTAACGAATATGTAAAGCGATGGCTGTTCCTATTGTCAGTAAAATAACTGCCCAAAGAGGGTTGCTCAGTCCAAAACCATGCCACTCATAGGATGTTAGTATAAAACTTGCATTGGTCAACATCATAAACGTAGACCATGCGAAGTATAGTGAAAATGGCAATCGGCCTGTTAGCGTATTATTTGTAAATGAGTACGTATTGTAAAGGAAAAATAAGTACAGTACTAAAATGACTGAAGAGCAGAAAAATATTATGAAAAATTCATAATGCCAAAATAAAATAGAGAGCGCTTGTAATATGCATACATTGCTAAAGAGAACAGTCTGTTTAATAGATGTCTTTTTAAAATTCTTAACTAACCAATAAGCGAGCAAAATGTAAATCAATATCCATATCATATAGCTAATATTAATAGGTGCAAACATAACGGGAAAACGATTTGAAATCTCTAACGTAGATTGACCATTGATTGTTATGAAATAGGATGCAAAGGTTAGGATGAGTGAGACAATATACGTTATTGTCATTAAAATAATCTTAGGCAAGGCTTCCTCTCCCTTCGTTTTAAATTTTATAGGGAAAAGACAAATAAGTATAGCACTGTCTCAAAATATCTATTTTATTATACCGGAAAATCCTTACAATGTAACAAGTGATTTTGCGTAAATTGTCTACAATTTACCATTTGAATAGGCATCCAAATATTTCTTTAGTACAATGGAAATATCCAATTTGAAGGAGTGGAATTTTGATGACGCAAAATCTAAAAAATCTTGACCTATCAATTGAACGCGATAAAAAATTATATAAAAAGAAATTAAAAGTACTGCAATATGAAATGTTAAATGCACAGCAATTTTTATTAAATAATAAAATCGGACTTATTCTAGTATTTGAAGGGATGGATGCAGCGGGGAAGGGGGGCGCCATTAAACGTCTTATCGAACGTGTTGACCCACGAGGCTATATCGTCCACCCTATTTCAGCTCCACAGCCGCACGAGCTACGATATAATTACTTACAACGCTTCTGGAGAAAATTACCGCAGCATGGGCAAATCGCGATTTTCGACCGTTCCTGGTATGGACGCGTGTTAGTCGAGCGTATTGAAGGATTTGCGACAAAAGAAGAGTGGTCACGAGCGTATGAAGAAATCAACAACTTTGAAAAGATACTCACTGCTGGAGACTACATTATTATAAAATTTTGGCTACATGTGTCTGAAGAAGAGCAATTAAAGCGTTTTAATGAGCGTGCACAGGATCCATATAAATCTTGGAAGTTAACAGAGGAAGACTGGAGAAATCGTGAGAAAACGCCACAATATATAGCAGCGGCAAATGAAATGTTTGAAAAAACAGATAAGAAAAATGCTCCTTGGGTATTGGTGGCAGGAAACGATAAAAAGCATGCGCGCGTACAAGTGCTACAAGAAACCCTTGCACATATTGAACGTGAGGCACAAAAAAGAGGGCTACATTTAACAAACGTTTTAGATAAGTCCCATTTAGAGGATGCTGAGTCATCAAGTATCGGCCTTCAAATTCATTCTAAAAATACAAAGAAATAATAAGTATGATGCTGCACCTCTTTTTGTAGTAGCAGCATCATTAATTACATACAATGAACATGTATTGACATTTATCGGAAGGCTTGTGGGGAGAAATGGTGCTAAAAATTTGGAATTTATTAAGGAAAAAGGGTGGAAATGTGGTCTCAATTCAGGGGGAGAAATGCTACGTTCGCACATTCCAAGAAAAAGATGCACAAAGCTTAACAGGTTTAGTAAGCCGCAATAAATATTTTTGGTCTACATATGAACCGTTACAGCGTCCTGAATACTACACAATTGATGCACAATATAAAAAAATACAAGAAAGTTTATATTTAATGAGTTCAAAGAGGGAATATACTTTTGGAATCTATGAGCTAGGTACAAATAATTTAATCGGTCACATTTCATTATATGCTATTAAGCGTTTACCGTATTCGAGTGCATTTGTTGGGTATGCGATGGATGAAATCTATGTGGGCAAAGGCATAGTAACGGAAGCGGTAGAATTAGTTGTACAATTTGCCTTTGAACAAATCGGGCTCCATCGAGTGGAAGCCTATGTATCAACTGAAAATAGCGCCTCCATTCGAGTGCTAGAAAAATCCGGATTTCAACAAGAAGGCTTGCTAAGACAATTATTGTACATCAATGGTCAATGGGTAGATCACTACATGTATGCTCGCTTAGAGCCATTGTCATGACATTAAAGAGTGGTTAGAGTCATTATTGAACAAGATGAAAAACTGTTAGCATGACTCCTGCTCGGTACGAACAGCACGTAAGACGCGGGCATTAAGTGCGCAAGCGAGGGTTGCGTCCTAAGGTGTGCTCGCAGAAAGCAGCGCCATACGAACAAAAGATATAGAAAAAGTATTAGATTGATAAAAAAATGAAATCATAGCGCATCATTCTTTAACAGTCAATAAATAATAAGCAAACACGAGTTGAGGGTAGCGAAGGCGGTGACTCCTGCGGGAACAGCACAGAACGTAAGACGCAACAAGCCGCGCGCAAGCGAGGGTTGCGGCTTACGGTGTGCCCGCGGAAAGCACCGCCGTAGCGGACATCAACGACATAGCAAAAAAGTGTTAGATTGATGGCAGTCAATCTAACACTTTTTCTCTTTTGTTCGATCCTCATTATTTATTTAACAGCTTCAAAGGTGATGGTTTGATTTTGATTTGTAGGATATTGCTGATAGCAATAGTCTGCTGAAATAACGATATCTTTAAAGCCAACTTGCATTAAAAGCCTCTTAAATTCATTTATCCCATACCATTTCAACGTGAATATTTCGAATTCGCTGTCGATACATTTGCCTTCACGCCATTTATCGTAGCGATGGTGGGTAGTAGTTGTTTGGTTAATATAATTTATGTCAGATTGTGTTGCTTGCAATGTAATGATCTCACCTTCGCTGTTTGTAAACGTTCGATAGCGAGAGCTCCCTTCATTAAAATCCGATTGTAAAAATATATCTAGAATCAATCTGCCGTTAGACTCTAAATGATTGTAAAAATTAGTTAGTATAGAATAAGCCTTGTTTTCGTCCGTAATTAATAAAAACGTTCCTGCGGGGATAATGATTGCTTCATACAGTTGGGGCGCTTGAAAAGTCTCCATATTTGCCTGAAAGATATTCGCTTCTTGATTGGCCTTTTTTAAATTATCTCGACAGTACACTAACATTTCTTCGGACAGATCGAAGCCTTCCATTGCTAGCCCTTGTTCAAGCAAAGGAATTAAAATACGGCCCGTTCCAACAGCCGGCTCTAATATTTTCCCTTTGACATGAGCCAGGCGTTGGCTATAATATTCAACATCTCCAAATGAACTGCCGATTGGTTTATCTAAGTTATAAACTTCTGCTGAAATAGAATGATAAGTTTGCATTGCCCTTCCTCCTTTAATTATATGTATTTACTAAATATTACCAATTATAAATATAAAACACAAGAAATATCAAATAAAAGAAATGGATAGTACTTATAATTTTATTTGGAGGTGAGATAAATGGAGGAACAGATACAATTTATGATTGACTGGATTGAGAGTAAATTAACAAATCAATTTTCGTTAGATGAACTTTCGAATCGTATGGGATATTCACCATACTATTGCTCATTTAAATTTCATCAAGGAACAGGTATAACGATTCGACGATATATTCTTCTTAGAAGATTGTATTTATCTACAGAAGATTTGGCACAGAACCGGAAAATCATCGATATCGCCTTTGATTATGATTACTCTTCACAGGAAGCGTATAGTAGAGCCTTTAAAACTGTTTTTGGTATTAGTCCGAGAGAATATCAGCTTAGTAATGCGCCTGTTCAATCAATTAATAAACTCACGATAAATGAAAATGAGGAATGGTGTGAAATGAAAGCTAACCAAAAATTTGACCTTGAACGGTTACAAAGTAACAAGTGGTCGTTTTGTGACAGAGACGTACTTAATATACTAAACGGACAAATGATGTTTGAGGAGTTTAAGGTTCATAGGCTAATGGGAGATTCGGATTATGCACCATTTAATGAAGCGATGTGTGTAAACGCTACTACTACACAAGTTTTTGATAATGCGTTTATCCACAAACGAGCTAATGGACACAATGACTCGCTAGAAAATTATATACAAAAGGTAATTACACCATTAGAAAATCTGTTTAACAAGGATTATCAATGTATCGTTTTATGGTTTGGAGAAGACATGTTTTGTCAAATGAACCTTCTTACTATACTCTCTTATCTTGAACAGACAGGCTACGAAGGGAAAGTGTTGTTAAATAGTTTTAGGGAAGACGAATTTAAAGTAAATCAAAGTGAACTGCTATTAGGGCATTATCAAGTTATATATAAGGAAGTATTGGTCAACCATAAGAGGCCCTCACTTGAAGTACTGCCAGTGATGTATCAAGCAATCAATCTATATTTAGATTTGCTAAAAGACAATAATGCAGTTGTAAAATATATTGCCAAACATAAAGACGTACCAACAAGCGAATTATTACAGCAATTGTTTAAGCTGTTCCCAACAGTAGGCTATGGTGATACTCAATATTTACAGCTTATCAATAAAGTAAGGCAATAAAAAACGTGTCTATCCATACGATAGACACGTTTTTTATGCTATATAGAATGATTCCCTGCTAGCAGTTATGTTAGCAACAGGTTAAGCCCAAGCGGTGTTAATTGAATGATTTACTACCATCGTCAATTAAATCAAGGCGGCCAGTATTAGGATCAATTACTAGACCGTGAACAGGCACTGTTTGAACCATTAGTGGGTGATTACGAATTGTATCGACACTTTTCTTTACGCTTGTCGCTACATCGCCAAAGCCACGTAAGAAATCTTTTAAATCAATTCCTGAGTATTCCATCATTTTAATCGTTTCTTCTTTAATACCTCGGTTAACCATTTTGCTAATCATTGCATCTGGATCAACTGCGCTCATACCACAGTCGTAATGTCCAACTACATATACTTCATCTGCTTGCAGCTCATAAACAGCAACAAGTAAACTACGCATTACGGCACCGAATGGGTGACTTACTAAAGCACCGGCACTTTTGACAATCTTAACGTCACCGTTTCTTAAGTTCATCGCTTTTGGTAATAGTTCAACTAGGCGCGTATCCATACAAGATAATACAACGATCCGTTTATCAGGATACTTAGTTGTAATAAATGGCTCGTATTTTTTTTCTTGAACGAAATCTTCATTAAATTTTAAAATATCTTTTAACATTGACATGAAAGTTTGCTCCCTTCCCTACAAAAATATTTTAGAGCAAAAATGCAAATATGCAAACAATAATAACAATATTCACGCGATATTTATGAAAAAAAGAGAAGTTTAGCAAATTATGTAGCGAATCGAAATGAAAGAAATTACACAGAAATGCAAAAAAGGTTCAAACAAAGAGAAAGAGTATTAGATTGGCTGTCAGCAATTTAACGTTTTTTTGCAAGGTCGTTGTTGTCGGCTACGACGGTGCTTTTTGTGGGTGAAAAAAGACTGAAGACAAAGTCGAATTGCTTTGACTTTGTCTTCAGTCTGAAACAGCTACGAAGAGTAGCTGATAATTTAATTAGTATTTTTCTTTTGGTTGAGGGTCTACAGTTACTGAAGATTTAGAATCTAAGCCAACTTGTAGGTAATGAATAAAGAATGCTAGAGAAATTAATAATACGACTGAAAAACCAATAACAGTTGTAACGAACATTATAAAAGCTCCTCTCTACTTAAATAATCTACTATAAGAACTACACTTATTATACAATAGGTTGCTAGGAAAATGTAAGGATAATTTATGACATCCATAAGATACCTAGCCTAGAATAATATTATTAAGGTGGACTATTTGCTTAAAACGCCCAGTTGCCATTGCGGAAAATTGGTTCGATATGACCATCAGCTGTTATGCCATCAATATCCATATTAGCAGAGCCAATCATAAAGTCAACATGCGTTAAGCTTTGATTTAGACCGTGTTTTAATAACTCTTCTTTAGACATTTCTTTGCCGCCTTCAATGCAGAATGCGTAGGCATTTCCTATCGCTAAATGATTAGAGGCGTTTTCATCAAATAATGTATTGTAAAATAATAAACCAGATTGTGAGATAGGGGATTGATGTGGCACAAGTGCTATTTCACCAAGATAATGAGCGCCTTCATCAGTTGCGATGAGTGAAGCTAAAATTTCTTGCCCCTGTGCAGCTTGGCTATCGACTATCCGGCCATCTTTAAATGTTAATTTAAATTGATCGATAATATTTCCACCATAGCTTAATGGTTTTGTATTAGATACATAGCCATTGACACCTGTTTTTAATGGTGCTGTAAACACTTCCTCGGTTGGCATATTCGCCATAAATGTTTGGCCTTGTGTGTTGATGCTACTACCACCTGACCATATATGGTTTTCTGGTAATGCAATTGTTAAATCTGTTCCTGGCGCTGTATAGTGTAGGGATTTGTATTGTTTCCCGTTTAGATAGTTAGCTTTGTTTTGTAACTGTTGAGCATGTGCTTCCCATGCACTTACGGGATGCTCCTCATTTATACGTGTCGCCGCAAAGATTGCTTCCCATAATGCATCTACTTGTTGGTCTTCTGGTAGATGAGGGAATACTTTGGCTGCCCATTGTTTAGAAGGAGCCGCCATAACGGTCCAGCTAAATTTATTCGCCTGCAACATTTTATAGTAATTTACGAGTGCTTTACCTGACGCTTTTTGGAAAGACATAATTTTTTCATGTTCAATGTCCTTTAGAAGGTCTGGATTTTGTGAAACGATGCTTAAAAACGCAGCACCTTGTTCAGCAAGCCATTCACGTTCTTGAATTTTCCATGGAGGAAAGAAATCAAATGAGTCTTTTGGAGCTTTTTCATAACGTGTCCGAACAAGTCGGTCATCCGATATATCGACAAATACTTGTTTTGCACCATTTTCATAGGCAATTTTAGTAATTATTTCTGCTAGTTTTAAGTTATCGGTCGAACAACTCACATAAAGATATTGATTTTCTTGGATATTTACTCCTATTTTCACGGCTAATTCGGCATATCTTAGTAATTTTGTGTTAAATGATAATAACAAATTCTTAACTCCCTTCAATAAAAGACAATTTAGTGTATTATTCTTAATTCAATATAATCAAATATGGTCGAAATGTGAATAAAAAGCATTTATTTCATCGAAAATTTAAAGAAATACATTTATACTTGTAATATCTTTATTTAAATTATGGAAAATGGGACGAAAATAAGTAAGTATAGAAGATTTGGAGGTTCTAAAATGGATTTATCGTCAGTAGTAGGGATAATTTTAGCGTTCGTCGCATTGCTAACAGGGATGGTGTTAAAAGGTGTTAATTTAAGTGCCTTTTATAACCCAGCGGCTATCTTAATTATCATCTTCGGTACTATATCAGCTGTAACAATTGCCTTTCCATTAAAGGAATTAAAGCGTGTACCAAAGCTGTTTAAAATTCTTTTTAAAGAAACGAAACTAGCGGATGATATTGAAATTATTAAGATGTTTTCACAGTGGGCTGATTTAGCACGTCGTGAAGGTTTGTTAGCGTTAGAAAGTAAAGCTTCAGAAATTGAAGACCCATTTTTAAAAAATGGTCTTACATTAGCAATTGATGGTCAAAATGCAGACTATATTCGTGACGTATTAACGGAAGAAGTAGAAGCGATGGAAGACCGACATACAAGTGGTGCAGCCATTTTTACACAAGCAGGTACATATGCCCCGACATTAGGGGTACTCGGTGCGGTAGTAGGGTTAATCGCAGCGTTAGCAGATATGAATGATATCGATAAGTTAGGACATGCCATTTCTGCTGCATTCATGGCAACTTTATTAGGTATCTTTACAGGTTACGTTTTATGGCACCCATTCGCCAATAAGTTAAAACGTAAATCAGCAGTTGAAGTGAAACAAAAACGTATGATGATTGAAGGCATCCTTTCTGTTCTAGAAGGGGAAGCGCCACGTGTTATTGAACAAAAATTATCTTCTTATTTAACAATGGAAGAGCGTCGTCAAATTTCGGGTGAAAGCGGGGCGGGCGGCCTTGGCAAAGAAAGCTAAGAAAAAAAAGCATGATGAGCATATTGATGAATCTTGGTTAGTTCCATATGCTGATATTTTAACGTTGTTACTAGCATTATTTATCGTACTTTTTGCATCCAGTTCAGTTGACCAAGAAAAGTTAGAGCGGTTATCTGCGGTCTTTAATCAGGTGTTTGATGGAGGGACAAGCTTTTTAGAACAGCCTTCACCATTACCGACACCTAATCCAAGCCCTGAGCAAACACCGCAACAGCAACAACAGAACTCAGCGTATTTAAAAGATCAACAAGAACTAGCTGAAATAAAAGATAGTGTAGATAATTTTATTGCGGTCAATGAGATGGAAGGTCAGTTCGCAACAGAAATGACAGATGAGGGTTTGCTTGTCACGATTCGTGATAGCATTTTGTTTGACCCGGGTAGAGCTACCATTAAGCCAGAGTATAATAAAATTGCTGCTGAACTTGCAGGGGTTTTAGTATCAGACCCAGCGCGAAGTATTGTCATCACAGGTCATACGGATAACGTTCCGCAAACAGGTCCTGAATTTGCTTCTAACTGGGAACTTTCTGTTATGCGTGCCGTAAACTTTTTAAAGATTTTAGTAGATAGTAACTCGAATCTTGATCCGGTTTATTTTAGTGCAAAAGGATATGGTGAATATAAAGCCATTGCACCAAACAATACGGCTGAAGGTCGCGCAAAAAATCGCCGTGTAGAAGTGTTAATTCAACCACTTGTTGCTGAAGACGGTTCTGCTGCGAAAAACAGTCAGTAAAACAAAAGCTATTAGCAAAAGACGTGAGGTCCTTGCTAATAGCTTTTTTGTGTGCTGAATAATTATTTACGTAAAGAGCCTAATTCAGCAACGATGGCTTGCATTTCACTAGGGCTAAATGTGTCGCGTTTCATAACCATTTCGTATAGATAGACTAAATCTTCGTAATTGGCTTCATCGAAGTTCTCTGATTTCATGGCATCTACATTGACCATGCGAAGCTTGTCTTTCATTTGATCGACCATATAAATAACGTTTTCCTTTGACGCGATAGATAAATCCATTCAATTAAACCTACCTTTCTTAATCCTAGCCAATATCATTTCATTGAATAAAAAAAATGTCAACACTGTATTTGGGCGTTGCTTTAAAATTAGACTGTTATTGGGTAGAATAAGGGCAGTAAGCTGTTTCATTATTAAAAAAAAGGGAATAACATTAAATAATCCAGGGGGTAAATCATATGGCTCAAAGTAAATTATTAGCATCGATCGTAGTAGGCGCAGCAGTGGGTGCTGCAATTAGCATGTTTGATCGTACGACACGCCAAAAAACAATCGCTACAACAAAAAGAATGAAAGAATCGGTAGCTTACTACGCATCGCATCGCAGCGAACTGCAAGACTTAATTGAAGAAAAAGTGCTGGCTGCTAAAGTGCTATGCGATACTGTATCGGACAATGTTAATACACTTGCGGAGAAAGTGGATGAATTTAAAGAATTACCTTCCACAATTCAAGGCATGGTTAACGATACAAAGTCAGCTTTCTCTTCAGATAAAGAATAAGTTGTAGTACAGGAGGGAATTAAATGGAAAAGAAAAAAGCATCCATCCATGCAACATTTGGTGAAGTGAAAGCATTTTTCTCACCAGATGAAGAAGTTGTAGATGTGATGACATCGAAGGGTTTTATTCAAGATTTAATACTTCGCATTCAACGCGTTGAAATATCTGCTCTTGGGGCACAACTTGCTTATTTCTTTTTACTATCTTTCTTCCCCCTACTAATTTTCCTTGTTACACTATTGCCATATTTAAACTTAGAAACAACGCAAGTATACTCGTTTTTAGTTAATTACATGCCTGATGAAGTATATAGGCTGATGGAAAGTACATTAAATGAAGTGTTAACGAACCGTAATAGTAGTTTATTATCTATCGGGGTACTTGGCACGATATGGTCTGCGTCAAAGGGGATTAATGCATTAATAAGAGCGTTAAATAAAGCGTACGATACAGAAAGTAGAGTAGGTTTTATAGACAGAGGGCTCTCGCTTGTATTTACAATAGCGTTAGTTATTGTCATTGCAGTAGCGCTTCTTTTACCTGTTTTTGGTCAGCAAATTGGGCATTTTTTGTTTTCAATCGTCAACATTGAAGATGAGTTTGAATCTCTTTGGCGTAATATACGCTGGTCGATGCCGCCATTGCTTATCTTTTTAGTGTTAATGGCAATTTATTGGTTAGTGCCGAATACAAGCCCGCGATTGAAGATAATGGGCGTATGGCCAGGGGCAATATTTTCTACGCTTGCTTGGTTAGTCGTGACATACGGTTTTTCTTTTTATATTAGTAATTTTGGCAATTATTCTGCTACATATGGTAGTATTGGTGGCGTTATTATTTTAATGCTATGGCTGTATTTTACAGGAATGATTATAATTTTTGGTGGTGTGCTGAACGCCACGATGCAAAAAAGAGCCTTGCTAAAAGCGGAAGGTGCTATTAAATAGCTTTTGAAAAAAAAAGGTGGTCTCAGATTGAGGCTACCTTTTTTGTATTTTTTATATTAACTGCCGAAATTTTTTTACGGGGTGCTTTCAAAGGGCATAGGGGATAAGAGTGGCTTCTAAAACGGAAAAATCCACTACGCTTTCCGCGGGCACGACGTAAGCCACAACCGTCGCTGTCGCGCCGTTTGTTGTGTCTTACATTACGTGCGTTCCCGCAGGAGTCTACGTGGATTTTTCCTTTGTTAGTTTAGAATGCAACGCATAGAAATTGTATGAGTAACTGGCACCGCTTAGCGTCATGGCATAAGAGTAGTAGCTTCTAAAACGGAAAAATCCACTACGCTTTCCGCGGGCACGACGTAAGCCACAACCGTCGCTGTCGCGCCGTTTGTTGTGTCTTACATTACGTGCGTTCCCGCAGGAGTCTACGTGGATTTTTCCTTTGTTAGTTTAGAATGCAACGCATAGAAATTGTATGAGTGACTGGCACCGCTTAGCGTCATGGCATAAGAGTAGTAGCTTCTAAAACGGAAAAATCCACTTCGCTTTCCGCAGTGCGACGTTGATTTCCGTTCCAGGCGCTCCCTTTCCGCAGGCACGGCTTCAACTAATTTTTGCGGCAATAGCCGCAAAAATGGATTTTCAGCTCGTGCTGTTCCTGCAGGAGTGTCGCGCCTTCCACTCCAATCAACTAGTAACGAGTAATGAAATATCAGCTTATTCTTAGTCTGGGTAAGGGGGGGTTTATAGTAAAGACTTTGAAGAGTAGCCTTTGATTTTCGCGAAGGGCGGCGACTCCTGCGGGAACACTGAGATGCACCCAAATTGTTGAACTCTTTATTCACAAGGAGGGTGCATCGATGGAAACAAGAGAAAAGAAAAAGAAAGTCGTTGAACTGTATCAAAAAGGCGAACTTTCGCACAGTGCAATTGCTAGAGAATTAAAGATCAATAAAGCGGTTGTGTCGAGCTGGCTAGCGATTTATAAATATCATGGATTAGATGGATTATTAGCTCCCCCTTGTAAGAGCTACGACGATTCCTTTAAACTAGAAGTCATACACTATTTAATAGAGACCGTCGAGTCGTATACCGAAGTTTCGGGGAGATTTAATCTTCACAGTCGGGCAACTTTATGGAAATGGATGCATCTTTACATGACCGAAAATGACTGGGCTCTCTATCATAAAAAACGGGAGCGTCGAGACATGAAAAAAAAATCTACTACGACAACACAAAATGATACAGAAAAACTACAAGAAGAATTGGAGCTATTAAGAGCGGAGAATGCTTATTTAAAAAAGTTACATGCCTTAATTCAAGAAAAAGAAAAATTAGCACGAAAGAAAAAGTCCTGATTGTAAATGAATTAAGGCTTGCATTCACGTTAAAGATTTTATTAAAAGTAGCGAACCTAACGAAATCAACTTTTTATTATCACCTAAAAGCTACCACAAAGGTGGATAAATATAGCGAACTGAAAAAGCAAATTCAAGCGGTTTACCAAGAACACAAAGGACGTTATGGCTACCGCCGCATCACGATCCAATTACGTAAACAAGGCGTACGAATTAACCATAAAACTGTGTTTCGCTTGATGCAGGAAATGGGCTTAAAAGGACGTAAAAAGAAACGGACTTATCGTTCATACAAAGGAGAAATAGGACGAGTGGCTCCCAATCAATTAAATCGCCAATTTGAAGCAGCACGCCCTAACCAAGTGTGGTTGACAGATGTAACGGAGATTAAAGTGAATGGAGTGAAACGCTATTTATCCGCCTTTCTCGATGTCTTTAATCGTGAAATTGTTGGTTATGCCCTAGCTAAAAATCCGAACTTTGATCTCATTCACCAATCTTTCTCTCAAGCTATAAGTGCAAGGAAATTAAAAAAAGCCAATAATCTATTAATCCACTCGGATCAAGGCTGGCTTTATCAAATTGGTCGCTTTCAACGAATGGTAGAGACATACGGAATGACCCAAAGTATGTCACGTAAAGGAAATTGTTTAGATAATGCGCTCATGGAGGGCTTCTTTGGCATTCTTAAAAATGAATGTATTTACCAAACATCTTTTCAATCCGTTCAAGAAGCAGAAAAAGCCATCCACGATTACATTCGTTACTATAATAAAAAACGAATAAAAGAAAAACTGGACGGGTTAAGTCCAGTTGAATACAGAAAAAACTTTGAAAAAACAGCGAAATAAAAGTACAACTTTATGGGTTCATATCACACACGCATCGTAAGCCGCAACAGTCCGCGCGTTAGCGAGGGTTGCGGCTTACGTGTGTGCCCGCGGAAAGCGTCCGCACGTAGCGGAAATCAACTGCAGTAGTTTAATTCTATGAGTTTATCGACATTTTGAAGGGTGGTCTCGCTTTGAGACCACCCTTTTATACATTTTTATTCAGCATTCGTAAGCCGTTTAAAATCACGAGAATGGTACTACCTTCATGGCCGATAACGCCTAGTGGTAAATCGACAGCTTGTAAAAAGTTAGAGGCTATTAGTAATACAATGATGCCAATAGAGAAGGAGATGTTTTGCTTTACAATTCGTTGCATTTTACGTGATAGGCGGACGGCATAGGCAATTTTAGATAAGTCATTTTTCATTAACACAACGTCTGCTGTTTCGAGAGCAACATCTGTACCTTCGCCCATAGCAATACCAGTAGTAGCTGTTGCTAAGGCAGGGGCGTCATTGATGCCATCTCCGACCATCCCGACAAATTGATGTTCAGCCAGTAGACGTTTCATCTCCGTAACTTTTGTTTCCGGAAGACATTCTGCAACGTATTCAGTAACGCCAGCTTCTTGGGCAATAACCTTTGCTGTTTTGTCGTTATCACCAGTGAGCATAATTACATCAATACCTAATTCTTTTAACAATGCAACGGCTTTTTTTGCCTCATCGCGAACGGTATCTTTTAACGCCGCAAGAGCTACAATGCCTTCTTTGTCACGCATAAAAATAACTGTTTTACCTTCAGAAGTAAGCTTTGCTAAAGCGTTATTCGCGAAAGCATTTGCTTCAACTTCACCTACGAAATCAGGTTTACCAATCAAATACTCGGTTTCATTTACGTAGCCTTTCATGCCCCAACCAGGGATATCTTCAATCGTTGCTTGTGCAAACTGTGAAATGTGTTGTGCTTTTGCATAGTTTGTAACGGCTTGAGCTAACGGGTGATTTGATTGTGCTTCAATTCCTGCAAGAACAGCTAATGTTGCGTCACGATCTAAGCCATCGCGTACAATAAAATCTGTCACGACTGGTTTTCCTTGTGTAAGCGTACCTGTTTTATCGACAGCTAATGCACGTAATACACTTAAATGTTCGAGATGTAAGCCACCTTTGAATAGCACGCCGTTTTTTGCGCCATTTGAAATGGCTGCTAATGTTGCGGGCATAATGGATGCAACGAGTGCACAAGGTGAAGCAACGACTAACAAGACCATTGCTCGATAAAATGTTGTCGTCCAGTCCCAGCCGATTAAAAAGTGGGGTAGGAACATCATAAGTGCAACAGAAAGTAAGACGAATTTGACATAAGTTCCTTCAAATTTTTCAATAAATTGCTGTGAAGGAGATTTTTCACTTTGCGCACTTTGGACAAGCATAATAATTTTTTGGAATAACGTTTCAGCATTTGGTTTCGTCATTTCCATTGTAATGGCCCCATTTAAATTAACGGTTCCTGCAAATACTTCATCACCTTCAAATTTCGCAATAGGTAAAGGTTCTCCGCTAATAGCAGATTCATCAATAGAAGATTGTCCTTTAAAAATAATACCGTCAGCTGGGACACGTTCACCAGGTTTTATGAGCAAGTGGTCGCCAATTTTTAATGTGGAAACAGCAACCTTCATCGGTTCAAAACCGCCGCGTACTAACCAAGCTTCTTCCGGCTGTAAATTCATCAAAGCAGAAATTTCACGATGACTTTTGTTCATAGCGTACGTTTCAAGAGCACCACTAACAGCAAAGATAAAAATGAGGATTGCGCCCTCTGTCCAATAACCGATAGCAGCTGAGCCTATTGCAGCTAAAATCATTAGCAACTCTACGTTTAATTTTTTGTCTTCTAACGTTTCTTCAATACCTTCTTTTGCTTTGGCAAAGCCTCCGACGCAAAATGCCACAATATATAGCAGAACGGACGCTGTTGTTTGATCATTTGTATCTAAACGCCATGCGAGTAAAATAAATAATCCTGCCATAATAGCAGCAATGAGTTCGGCATGCACTTTAATATTCTCAATTAAATTATTATTTTCTCGATTAGAGTATTCCAATTAAATCCCCCCTGATAATGAAAATCAATATCAAAACCCTTATTAAACAAGGTAATACAAGCATTTTTGTAGATGATAATCACTTTCATTTACATCTTTTCTACTTTAGAATTATTATAACAAAGGTGTTTGGAAAAAGAAAGC
Source organism: Lysinibacillus sp. 38-6 (assembly GCF_046245175.1). GTDB lineage: Bacteria > Bacillota > Bacilli > Bacillales_A > Planococcaceae > Lysinibacillus. The sequence goes on along the minus strand of NZ_CP176417.1, from coordinate 2,655,564 downwards.
AATAACTTTTATTAATATGGTCTAAGCAACTAAGCAATAAAATATAATGAGGTGTTTAACAAATAGTGGGTAAAGGTTTGGCTGATGATTATGGAATAAGAACAGAAAAAAGACACAGTATATTCACTAGGAATATTCTGTGCCTTTATATTTTGTGTCCGTAACGGATAATTCTTTTTAATTACAATGTTTTTCTAAATTAGAAAACTCTTTCTGCATGTTGCGCTAGTTTTTCTAAAGAAGATTTGTCTACATCAGCGTGAAGTGAGTTGCCGTGAGAGTCCATTGTTACGACAGCTGTAAACCCTTCCACATTTAAGTGCCACATAGCTTCAGGAATACCGAATTCCATTAAGTCTACACCATCTACACCTTTAATGCAGTCTGCGTAGTATTGAGCAGCACCGCCAATGGCATTTAAGTAAACACCGCCATGTTCGCCTAAAGCAGCAAGTGTTTTTGGACCCATACCACCTTTACCAATAACAGCACGGATACCGAATTTTTTCATAATGTCGCCTTGATATGGTTCCTCACGAATAGAAGTAGTCGGGCCAGCAGCTTTCACTGTCCAGTTGCCTTCTTCGTCTTTCGCCATTACAGGACCACAGTGATAAATAACTTGTCCGTTAAGATCTACTGGTGCATCATGACTCATTAAGTGATGGTGAATAGCGTCGCGGCCAGTGTACATACGACCAGTAATCGATACAACATCACCTACTTTAAGTGCACGAATTTGTTCTTCTGTAATTGGCGCAGTCAGTTCTACAACATTTGTTGAAGTTTCTTCTGTTGTTGCAGCAACTTCATCTTCTTTAAATGTAATTTTTTCGCCTTCTTGGTAGTGCCAGTTGATGATTTCGCCAGTTTCTGGATTAATATCAACTGCCATACGACGGTATGCCCAGCAGTTATATGCTACAGATACGTAGAATGAAGCTGGGATACGGTGCATAACGCCAATTTTACAACCAAGTAAAGTTGCTTCACCGCCGAAGCCCATTGTACCGATACCAAATGTGTTTGCTGTTTGCACAACATATTCTTCTAATTTTGCTAAATCTGGATTTGGGTTTGTATCTTCAACATGACGGAATAATTGCTCTTTTGCTAAATCATATCCTGAAGAGCGATCGCCACCGATACCTACACCGATAAAGCCTGCAGAGCAGCCTTGACCTTGTGCTTGATATACAGAGTGTAAAATACATTTACGGATACCATCTAAATCACGACCAGCACGGCCAAGACCGTCTAATTCACATGGTAGGCTGTACTGAATGTTTTTGTTTTCGCAGCCGCCACCTTTAAGAATTAATTTAATCGTAATATAATCTTTTTCCCATTGCTCGAATTTCATTACTGGCAGACCATCACCAAGGTTATTACCGCTGTTTGCACCAGTTAATGAATCCACAGCATTTGGACGTAATTTTGCATCCGCTGTTGTATCGTTAATTGCTTTTTTGATAGCTTCTTTTATTTCTAATTGATTTACACCTACAGGCGTGTAAATTTTAAATGTTGGTAGACCAGTATCTTGACAGATTGGTGATACATTGTCTTCTGCCATAATAATATTATTTGAGATTGTTTCTAAGCTCATTGCTGCACGCGTACCCGCATTTTCAGCTTCTTTCGCTTTTTTAATGGCACGACGTACGTCTTTTGGTAAGTTTGTAGACGTTTCAGTAATTAAATCGTAAAGACTTTTCTCTAAAGTTTGAAGATTCATTTCGATATTGCCCCCCAATGAAAATTTGATTATTTCCACGAACCATTATACTCTTTTCCACTAATGAAAAAAAGAGTACTTCTAATAGTGGAGAAATAATCGATTAATTTTATAGAATTTCTAGTTTTTATGAATTAACTGCTATCTGTACAATGAAAAAGGGATTTGATTTTTAAGAACATTTGTTCTAAAATGGAATTAACTTAATTTTAAGGAGGATATTTCATGTTTGAAACAAAATCATTAACGTTACCAAAGGAAGTAGAGCAATTTCACCATATAATAGAAGAAACATTGCAACCTGTTATTGGCATCGAAACGTACGAAAGAGAAACGACTTTATTTGACAGCAAATTTGCAGGTAATCCGTATTTTCCACTTGCAATGGAATATCCAAAAAACGAACAACAACAGCCGTTAAAACTTTTAGCACAAATTAACTTTGCAGATGTACCGAAACACTTAGCTAATTTTCCTGAAGAGGGAATATTGCAGTTTTTTATTGATGGTTATGATGATGTACTAGGAATGGATTTCGATAAGGGCAACAATCAAAGTGGTTTTCGCGTGATTTACCATGATACGATTATTAAAGATGAATCGCAGCTTATGCACGATTTCTCCTTTGTAGAAAGTACGACAGAAGAACTTTATTTCCCGGTAGAAAAGGAAATGGCCATTAGCTTTCAGGCTAAATTTGAACCTTTAACAATGGGCGATTTTAGAAGTAATGAACTATACAAAAGCATTGAAACAGCTATAGATGAAGACGAAGAGTTAGCAGATGTATTGTATGATGTGTTAGCCGGAGATGGACATAAAATAGGGGGATATCCTTTCTTTACACAGGAAGATCCTCGAGCGTATGGTAACTATACAGATTCAACAACGCTGCTATTGCAAATAGATAGTGAAGGGGATCATATTATGTGGGGGGATTGTGGTGTGTGCAATTTCTTCATTACAGAAGAGGAACTAAAAAACAAGGATTTTAGCAATGTAGTGTACAATTGGGACTGTCATTAAAAAAAGCAGGCGAGCCATTTAGATGCTCGCTTGCTTTTGCTTGTCATTATTGTTCACGAGCGTTAAATTGCTCCATTTTTTCTTCTAAATCATCCATCATTTGAATTAAACGATCAATATCTTGTAATTCAGTCGTTTCTGGGTCGATGGCATCTAATACTTCTAAAAACATTTCAAGACGTTCTTTTAAGTAAGTAACTTGTTGCTCTTTATCAGTGATTGACTTTGACATGCATACACCTCATTTCGTCCTTTACATCGTAGCTGATTTGGGACTAAATTTCAATGCCTAGGTTAACACCTAGGACTAAGCGATTATTTTCAAAAAACAATAGACAGAATATTTACAATATTGATACTGTATGTTAAAGTTATTTTAAGAAATAGTAAAGGAGCTGATTGTACAAAACGGTGAACTCTAACTCGAAAAGGAGGGAGTTTAAACAAGTAATCGGTAAATAAAAAGGCCGAAATTCGTGTTTATACAAGTTGAATGAAGATAAGTATTCGTTAAGCCTTAGCGTAAAATCACATGTGGTGAGCGCTGAGGCTTTTTGGTATGCTGTAATGTGGAAGCAGACTAGATGTTGGAGGAAAAAATGAATTACTTCGCAGATTACAGCAAAAAAAGGTTTACTATTTTAGTGATAATTGTCTCTATATCGGGATTTTCACAAGGGATGCTCTTACCGCTTATCTCCATTATTTTTGAGCGCGATGGTGTATCTTCCGCTTTAAATGGTTTAAACGCGACAGGTCTATACATAGGAACTTTATTAATTTCACCGTTTATAGAACAGCCTTTACGAAAATGGGGCTACAAACCAATTATTTTAATTGGCGGTGCACTTGTCTTTATTTCGCTTATAATATTTCCATTATGGAAAAGCGTTACATTCTGGTTTGTCTTACGCTTGCTAATTGGTGTTGGAGATCATGCTCTGCATTATGCTACGCAAACTTGGATTACGAGTACAGCGGATCATAAAAGTCTAGGTAAAGGTATGGCGATTTATGGCTTGTCCTTTAGCACAGGTTTTGCAGTAGGGCCGTTAATGGTACAGCTGATTCAAATTACAGAGGCATTGCCGTTTATTGTGTCATCGATTATGTGCTTAATCGCGTGGTCTTTTGTATTTTTCTTACGCAATGAAAAGCCAGAGCGTTTAACAGGTGATATGAATGCACGCGGATGGAATCGTTATAAGGTGGCGATCGTCTTTGGATGGATTGCATTTTTAGGGCCATTTGTTTACGGTTTTTTAGAATCTTCATTGAACGCTTTATTTCCAGTCTATGCATTACGGATAGGCTTTGAAGTTGACATGATTCCGGTTATTTTATCAGTCTTTACATTTGGGGGCATTTTAACACAAGTGCCACTTGGTGCACTCGGTGATAAAATTGGGCGACGCAATATCCTGATGTTTGGATCATTTGGAGGAGCCATTCTGTTTATGATTGCGAGCTTTTTAGAACACTCGCAAATGGCTGTGGCCATTGCATTTTTCTTTGCAGGGACACTTGTCGGTTCGATGTTTTCGCTCGGTATTACATATATGGCTGATTTAACGCCGAAAGAGTTGCTACCAACTGGAAACTTATTATGCGGGATTGCTTTAAGTATTGGTAGCTTAACAGGTCCATTTTTAGGTGGTGTTTATTTAGAATTTGTAAAAAATTATAGCTTCCTTATACTCGTAGCACTTTTATTATTAGCGGTTGCGACCGTTTTACTCGTATTCGGGAAAAATAAAAATAAGCGGCCAGTGACGATTTAATGTCATGGTCGCTTTTTATAGGCAAAATAAAAGAGCGGGGCTCATCTCCCGCTCATAAAACAAAAAACGCCCAGCAAATCCGTGCTGTAATGGCGTTTTTCGGTGTGACACGGATGTTCCGTCCATGCCACATAGGTTTGGCACCTAGAGATATATTATACAGATAAGCTTCTATAAAAGCAATTAGATAATAATTCCATGGGGAACTTAATCCTGCGGGTGAGAGTGATTCCGCGGAAGAAGGGTAGAATTCCGCGAAAGAAGGATGGAATTCCGCGAAAGAAGGATGGAATTCCGCGAAAGAAGGGTAGAATTCCGCGGAAGAAGGATGGAATTCCGCGGAAGAAGGCCACAATTCCGCGAAAGCAATCCCGCGCAAATAAAAGAGCATCTCAAAATGAATTGAGATGCTCCAAATATTTTATTTTTTTAACACAAGCTTGGCAACGCACTCTACCTGTGCCGTTTGTGCGAACATATCTACGGGTTGGATATATTCTACATCATAAAGCTTTGATAGTTCTTGTAAATCTTTCGCTAAAGTAGATGGGTTACAAGACGTATAGACAAAACGTTTTGGCTTCAGCTTAAGAACTGTGCGAATAAAATCTGGTGCAAGGCCTGTACGTGGCGGATCGACGGTAATGACATCCGGTGTGAAGCCTTCTTTACGCCATTTCGCTAAAACACTTTCAGCTGTGCCTACTGCATATTTTGTATGTTTAAAGCCATGATTGCGCGCATTTTTTCGTGCATCTTGAATGCTCTCTGGGATGACATCCATACCACGCACTTCTTTCGCTTGATCTGCTAGCCATAAACCGATTGTACCTACACCACAGTAAGCATCAACAACTGTTTCTTTACCTGTTAATGCCGCTGCTTTTTTAATTTCATTGTATAAATGAACGGTTTGTGTTGGATTCAATTGAAAAAATGCGCGAGCAGAAAGGTCGAATGCTAATTCCCCAAGCTCCTCGTGTATAGTTTCCTTGCCATCCAGTACTATCGTTTCATCTCCAAAAATAAGCGATGTTTTTTCACGATTAATATTTTGCGCTATCGACACAATGCTCGGATCGATTTTTTTAATGCGTGTGATTAGCTCAGCAAGATGTGGGATTTCTTTGCGTGTTGTAACAAGTACGACTTGCGTTTCACCAGTGCGAATCCCTGTACGAACAACAATCGTACGCACTAAACCGTCGAGCGTACGACCATCGTAAATCGTAATATTTAGTTTTTGTAAAATCTTTCGTGTGGCTACAGTGATTTTCGATGTAATTGGATGTTGGACAAGGCAATCATTAATATTTAGTAGCTTGTTACTGCCTTCAGTAAAAAGCCCAGCATAGACACGTTTGCCTTCTTTACGTACTTGGAATTGGCTTTTATTGCGATAATGCCAAGGGTTATCCATACCAATCGTTTTGCGAACTTCTACTATTTCTGCTAACGGTTTAGCATAGCGTTCTAAAGCTTGCATCACGATATCACGCTTTTCAATCAGTTGTTTTTCGTATGTCATATGTTGAAGCTGGCAACCGCCACATTCGTTGTATACAGGGCAGGGTGCCTCCTGGCGATATGGTGAAGTTTTGCGTATAGCCAATATTTCAGCTTCTGCAAAGTTACGCTGAGTCTTTGTCACTTGTGCCGTAATTTCTTCACCAGGAATAGCGCCTTTTACAAAGACAACATTGCGTTTGTAAAAGCCCACTCCTTCGCCATTAATACCAAGTCTTTTTATAATTAATGGGAATTTTTGTCCCACTTCCATCGTTGTTTGTTGCGTCAAGCGATCCACGTCCTTTAACTTTGTTCAGCACGTAGGTATTGATAACATGCTGATGTCATCTCCCCATTATAACTAAGGAGTGGACGATTGCATAGTGACAGGGAAATCTTCATATTCCAAAACTAAATCGTCGAGCGATAAAAATGTATAGCCCTGCTTTTTCGCTTCGGCAATAAATAAAGGAAGTGCTTCTGCATTATCTTGCGCAACTGTATGCATTAAAATGACAGCACCAGGGTGAAGTTGCTCCATTAACGCATTATAAGCATAATCTGCTCCACGTCGTTCATCTTTTAGCCAATCTTTAAAAGCGACAGACCAGAAAATATGACGGTAGCCTTCTGCATTGCCGACTTCTAACAACTTCGCATTGAAAATTCCTTCTGGTGGGCGGGCATATGTTGTACGGTCAATGCCCGTTAATTCACGTAGTTTTCCATCAAATTTACGCCATTCTGCACGCATACCATCTCTCGTTAGCTTTGCCATATTCGGGTGGCCATAAGAATGGTTGCCGATTGTATGTCCATCTTGTACCATACGCTTTACTAGGTCGCCGGCACTTTCTAAATAATGCCCAGTTAAAAAGAAAGTGGCTGGTGCTTTTTCTTTTTCTAATGTATCCAAAATACTTTCAGTAAAGCCGTTTTCGTAGCCATTATCAAAAGTTAAGTAAGCAACTTTTTTATCGGGTTTTCCTTTATAAATTGCTCCGTATTGATCGAGTAGCTTGTCAAGTTGGGCACCTGCTTGTGCTGGTTCGCCATTCTTTGCTTTTTTAATGCCCCAATGATATTCATCTGAGCCAGATGCAAAGTAAGGATTAAAGCTAATGGCTGCGGCGATAATAAAAGTAGCGATTACTGCACCTACGATATGTTGTTTCCACATAAAAAACGCATCCTTTCCTTTTCGTTTAGGATGCGTTACTTTTTAAATTTTATCCTACATCTCATTTTACTTTGTGCATTGATTTTTATAATAAATTTTCAAGTGCTTCTTTTAATTGTGGGAATTTAAATTCGAAATTTTGCGCTTGTAAAACAGTTGGTAAAACATGCTGTCCTTCTAAAACGAGCATACTTTGTTCACCAAGAGCTAAACGCATAGCTATACTCGGGACTGGCAACCAATGACGGCGTCCCATTACGAAGGCAATGGTTTGACCAAATTCTTTCATGCGTGTGGCATGAGGAGCTGTTACATTAAATGGTCCGCGAATAGCGGGATTGGAAATAGCAAAATAAATAGCACGAGCCACATCTTCGATATGCACCCATGATAGCCATTGCTCGCCTGAACCAATCGTGCCACCTATATGCAATTTATACGGCAACAGCATGGATGGCAGTGCGCCATTGTCACGACCTAAAATAACGCCAAAGCGTGCAAGTGCTACACGAACACCTAATTTTTCTGCTCGCTTGGCATGGCGTTCCCAATCATGAACCGTCCAGCCTAAAAAATCGGTTGCGTAGTTGCTTGTGTTTTCGTCATAGATCGTTGTTGTGGAGGGCGGATAAATCCCAACAGCACTGGCATTTACAAGTACTTTCGGTGTTGTTGTTAGTTGTTCTAGTATGCGGACAATTTCAAGCGTTGCATCCATACGACTCGTATAAATGGCTTTCTTTTGCTTCTTTGTCCACCGTCCAGCATTTAGAGATACGCCTGCTAAATTGACGAATGCTTCAATACCTTCCAATTCTTTTTCTGGACGAGTGCCTTCTGATAGCCATTGTACATATTGAACGCCATTTTCATATTTAGAAGTGCTACGTGATAAGATAAAAATTTCATGACCATGTTGTTGTAATAATTTTGTTAAAGCCTTCCCAACAAAACCAGTACCTCCTGCGATGGCAATTTTCATAACATCCCCTCCATTTCCAAATAACTGTATCTCCACTATACACAAAGATAGAAAAAAAGAAAAAGATGTTATAATAGTAAGGCAAAGAGGTGGTTTCGCTATGCGTGTTATTACAAAAATTGCGCGTCAAAAAAATAATCCAGAACGTTATAATATTTATTTAAACGAGGAATACGCTTTTCCTGTAGATGAGGCCATTCTTATACAGTTTGGTCTAACAAAAGGCAAGGTTCTTGAAGAATTTGATATTCAAGAAATTGCCTATGAAGATGAAATTCGTAAAGCATTTAATAAAGGGTTAAATTTTTTATCCTATCAAATGCGCAGTGAGCATGAGGTGAAAAAAAAGTTAAGTTCATTGGAGTTTGGAGAAGCCGTTATTTTAGAAGCAATCCAAAAGTTAAAGTCTTATGGCTTTTTAAATGATGAATCTTATTCAAAAGCGTTGCTTGATACGAAAAAAGCGACGATGAAAAAAGGGCCTAGAGCGATTCGCCAAGATCTTATTAAAAAAGGTATCGATAAAAGTTTACAAGATGAAGTGCTTGAAACTTTTAGCCATGAAGAACAAGTAAAGCTTGCCACACAGCTTGCAGAAAAAGTCATTCGCTCGGAAAAGAAGAAAACACCATCGCAAGTAAAAGCTAAAATTCAAGATTTCCTTATGCGAAAAGGCTATTCTTTTACGATTGTAGATGAGGTACTTGGACAGGTCGAAATTGAGCAAGCAGAAGATGAATGGCAGTCATTACTCGATGCTCAAGGCGAAAAAGTTTGGAAAAAGTATGCCTCGAAGTATACTGGTTATGAATTAAAAATGAAAACGAAGCAGGCGCTTTATCAAAAAGGATTTCCTGTCGAAATAATAGATCGTTTTATTGAAGAGAAGGAGAATGAACTATGAATGACAAAAACTATGCTGCAATGACAGAACATGAATTACGTGAAGAAGTAGCTAAGCTAAAAGAAAAGGCGCGTAAAGCAGAACAGCTCGGTATACTAAATGAATTTGCCGTGTACGAGCGTAAAGCTTTAATGGCAGCAGCATATTTAGTTGATTTAGATACGATTGTACCAGGTGAAATGTATCGTATCGACGGCTCTGACAACAACTATTTCCAAGTTGATTATTTAAAAGGACGTTTTGCTTGGGGTCATCGACTAGGCGGCGATAAATATCAGGAAGCATTGCCTGTTTCAATTTTATCACCTATAAAGGCGGGGAAATAAATGCAAGAAAAAATCGATAAACTAACAGCTGAATTACTGGAGAAAAATCCTCAAATGTCAGTTGGGCGCGCACGTGTCTGGATTGAACTGCTATGGAGTGATTTTGAATCTACATCTGCCAAAGCAGGCTATAATTATCGTGGGGCAGATTACACGGAAAATTTAGTGCGCCAATTAATTACAAGCTACGGCGATAAGCTTCATGAATTTGCAGGACGCAATCCAAAATACGCTCATTTACTAGATGCAAGTGATGATATGATACAATAACGAACAGTAAAAACATAACAAAGCCGGTGTTCCCTACAAAAGGATACCCCGGCTTTATTTGTTTAATTGCTTGCGCCAATTTGTAATTTTTTTTGCAACTTATCTTCGGTGAAAATCCAACCCGTATAAGATGTGACGATTTCGTTTGCTTCATTTAAATGTGCCACTGCAACGAAAGGGTAGCGATTGTCACTGCGATAGCGTAGGTCAATTAACCTCACTTCTGTTAAGTCATTATCAAGCTCAGAAATTTCCCATCGATACAACGGTGAAAAGGACACGAATGCATCGAGATTAGGGTCTTTCATAGCTGCTTCAACAGTAGGAGTTTTCGGTAGCGGCTTGATTTCAAACTTATCGTAAATATTAACAGATCGCCCATAAGCACGGCCAACATAGTAATGGGTTTTGGATTTTGCTGCAATGCGCCAGTGGAAAAATCGCATTGTAGGTGCGACAATCACGTATTCTTCATCTTGAATAGTATGATGGACAGCTCTTTTCACAGCTTTTTGGACAGCAAAGCGTAAAATGTAGTAAATAACAATAATCCCATACATTGCGCTAAATGTCCAAACAGGGTTTGCACCAAAAGCCCAAAGTAAAATGCCGAGACAATGTAAAGTAAAAATGATTGGATCAAATGTATTGATGACGCCAAGTGCTACCCATTTTCTCGAGAATGGACGAATTGCTTGTGTTCCATAAGCATTAAAAATATCAACAAAAACGTGGATGGCTACGGCAAGAAATGTCCAAAGCCATAAATGTAACATATTGGCGTCTTGCATAATTAGTGATAATACGATTGTTATTAATATTGGCCAGATCACGACAGCTGGTATTGAGTGTGTGATACCGCGATGGTGTCGAATATAAATCGCATTATTGCGAAGTTTTAAAACGGTATCTACATCCGGTGCTTGTGAGCCAATTATTGTCCCAGCCATAACAGCAGTAAAGGTTATAGAATGATTAGCAACGACGGGGTCAGCTAGAGCGAGACCACCGAGGGCGATGCCCATAACAAAATGTGTTCCAGAATCCAAAATTATCCACTCCTAGTATGCGTAAAAAAAGCGTACAATGCATACATGTATATTTCAATTATGGTATTGCTTTTACAATTTACTTTTCAATCATTAAATATTCATCTGCACTAGACGGTAAATGTTGGGTCATTCTTTAATAGAAGCCTCAATACCTCTAGATGTTTTTTGTCATATTATGAGAATTAACTTTTCTTAATTGTATACCCATTTAAACATAAATTAAATCGTAAAGACACGGGAGGTCACTGTGAATTATCCATATGTAGCACAATTTCGACAATCTTTAGTCGAATGGTTTGAAGAAGAGAAACGAGATTTACCTTGGCGGCATACAAAGGACCCTTATAAAATATGGGTTTCTGAGGTAATGCTACAGCAAACACGCGTCGACACAGTAATTCCTTATTACAATCGCTTTATGGAAAGCTTTCCAACTTTAGAATTATTAGCAGAGGCACCTCAAGAATATTTATTAAAACATTGGGAAGGCCTTGGCTATTACTCGCGAGCAAGAAATTTGCAGGCGGGTGTTCGCGAGGTATTAGAAAACTATGGTGGGATTGTTCCTGATAATCGTCATGAAATTTCCAAGTTAAAAGGGGTTGGTCCCTATACTGCAGGAGCTATTTTAAGTATTGCCTATAATAAGCCCGAACATGCAGTTGATGGCAATGTCATGCGTGTGTTAAGTCGTGTACTTAATATACATGATGATATTGCACTTCCGAAAACAAAGAAAATTTTTGAAGCAGCTGTCGATGAACTAATTGATCCAGACAATCCATCGTCCTTTAATCAAGGATTAATGGAATTAGGAGCACTTATTTGTTCACCAACATCACCGAAGTGTTTATTATGTCCTGTGCGAGAATATTGCACTGCGTTTCATGAAGGACAGCCAGAAGAACTGCCTGTAAAATCAAAGAAAGTGAAGATGAAGCATATTTCATTTGATGTTTTTGTTTGTGAGGATGACCATGGCCGACTATTATTGGAGCAACGTCCATCACAAGGCTTACTCGCGAATATGTGGCAGTTCCCAATGGTTGAACACAATGAAAATTCATTTGAACAATTTGCTCAACAATATGAAGTAGAACCACAGGAAACGCAAGACATTTTAACATTTAAGCATGTGTTTTCTCATTTAACTTGGCATATAAATGCACATTATATGAAGAGTAAAACATGTAAAAAGGGTGAATGGCTAACACGGGAACAAATATCATTATTGCCGATGCCTGTGCCCATGTTAAAAATTTGGCAAGCGATAAAATAGATAATTAAAAAATTAAAGAGCATAAATGACATCACCTCTGTACACAATAATGAGCGTGGAGGTGAATGACTGATGAAGAAAAATCAAAACACGAACCAACAAGCGAATAAAAACATGCAGCGCCAAAGTGAAGAATTTGGTTATGAAACAGACTTCAACGAAGTGCAACAGCAAAATGCTAAAGCTGAGCAGAAAAAAGCGCAAGCTTCAGGACAATTTGCTAAGAATAACCAAAATTCAAGCAAGTAATCATTTTGTAACTGCATAAATGCATTTACCTTCTAAAGGGCTGTCTAAAAATCGAAAAGATGAAAAGGACAGCCCTTTTCTATATTGATTATTTGTGTGTAAAAAAAATCCATTAAAGTTGCTGTTATGAGATGGAAATTGCTATTAATTTACGAAAATTTGTACATAAATAACATGACACAGTGAAATTTGTAGTTTTCAACTACACCTTTCGCGTACAGATTGCTATAATATACTAGAGACTGCTAGATTTAGGTAGCATAGACGAAAAGGTGGGCTTCAAAGATGGCAATACCGGTAGAAGGAGAAACGATACAAATACATAGTTATAAGCACAATGGCCGCATCCACCGTGTTTGGCAAGAAACAATGGTTTTAAAAGGAACTAAAAACATTATTATCGGTGCGAATGAACGGACACTTGTGACAGAATCCGATGGTCGTACGTGGCTAACGAGGGAGCCTTCTATTTGTTATTTCCATGCGGAGCATTGGTTTAACATTATTTGCATGTTGCGTGAAGACGGTGTTTATTATTATTGTAATCTGAGCTCACCATTTGTTTTCGATAATAATGCCATTAAATACATTGACTATGATTTAGATATTAAGGTTTTTCCAGATATGTCGTATACCCTTTTAGATGAAGATGAATATGAGCAACATCGTCAGGAAATGTCTTACCCAGATGTCATCGATAAAATTTTAAAGCGTAATGTCGAAAAATTAATTAGCTGGATACAACAAAAAAGAGGACCGTTTGCACCTGATTTTATCGATGCTTGGACAAGTCGCTATAAGTTTCAGCTCGATATGCAGGCAGATGATAGTCAGTAACACCTATTAGTTAAACTAATAGGTGTTTTTTGCTTTTTAACGGGTATTTTATTAAGAAGACGACCGATGAAAATGAAAAATAGTCAGCCTAAAAGTTCAACTAACTGTACTTCATGCTAAATATTGCTATAATACGTAAGGGCATTCGTCATAGAATGTCTGTTTGTTTTTTAATGTATAGAAAGCCATATTAGCAAATACGGTTTTCTAATAAGGAAGTGATGAAAAATGGGTAGTATAAAACGTTATATGCGTTTTGTAAAACCATACACATGGGAAATACTTTTAACGGTATTAATTGGTATAGTAAAATTTGCAATTCCGTTATTTATTCCATTGCTTATCAAAATAGTATTGGATGATATTATTGCTGCGGAAAACTTAACGGATGCAGAAAAAACAAAGGAATTGTTTTACTGGCTAGGCGGTACAATTATTGTGTTCTTTGTTATACGACCGCCAATCGAATATTACCGTCAATATTTTGCGCAGCATGTCAGTAACAAGGTTCTTTTTGATATTCGTAAAGAGATTTACGCGCATTTACAACGACTAAGTTTGAAATATTACGCCAATACAAGAGCTGGCGATGTTATTTCACGTGTTATTAACGATGTAGAGCAAACGAAAAATTTTGTTATGACAGGGTTAATGAATGTTTGGCTTGATTTAGCCACGATTGTCATTGCCGTTGGTATTATGTTGGCTATGGATGTCAAACTGACACTTGTTGCACTTATTGCCTTCCCGTTCTACGCCATTAGTGTAAGATTCTTCTTTGGTAAACTGCGAGCATTAACACGCAACCGTTCACAAGCACTTGCAGGCGTCCAAAGTTATCTGCATGAACGAGTGGCTGGCATGAGTATTATTAAAAGCTTTACGCTCGAAAAACATGAGCAAAAATTATTTGACGAAGCGAATGGGGAATTTTTAGAAAAAGCATTGGACCAAACGAAATGGAATGCTAAGTCTTTTGCAGTCGTCAATACGATTACGGACGTAGCACCATTACTCGTTATTGCTTATGCAGGCTATCAAGTTATTAATGGTCCTTTGTCGGTTGGAACAATGGTTGCCTTTATCGCTTATATTGAACGCCTTTATGGACCACTTCGACGTTTAGTAAGTTCATCGACGACGTTGACACAGTCGATTGCTTCCATGGACCGTATGTTTGACCTTATTGATGAGCCTTATGAGGTGAAAAATAAAGAAAATGCATTAACATTAGAGAAGGCAACCGGTGAGGTACGTTTTGAAAATGTAGCTTTTCAATATGAAGCAGATGGTTCAACCATTTTGCAAAATATGAATTTCACCATTAATCCTGGGGAGACGGTTGCATTTGTTGGGATGAGTGGCGGCGGAAAATCTACCATTATCAGCTTAATTCCTCGCTTCTATGATACGTCGGACGGAGCGGTATATGTAGACGGACATAATGTTAGGGATCTCACAATTCATTCTTTGCGCTCTCAAATTGGAATCGTGTTACAGGATAATATTTTGTTCAGTGATTCGGTAAAAGAGAATATATTGATGGGGAAACCGGATGCGTCTGAGGAAGAAGTCATTGCTGCGGCGAAAGCGGCGAATGCCCATGACTTTATTATGAGCTTGCCGAATGGTTATAACACGAAGGTTGGTGAGCGAGGGGTAAAATTATCGGGTGGACAGAAGCAACGTGTTGCCATCGCCCGTGTATTTTTAAAAAATCCACCGATTTTAATTTTGGATGAAGCGACATCAGCACTTGATTTAGAAAGTGAAGCACTGATTCAAGAATCGTTGGATGCCCTTGTGCATGACCGCACAACCATTATCATTGCGCACCGACTTTCTACGATTACCCATGCAGATAAAATTTTTGTTATTGATCATGGACAATTAATAGAAGAAGGTAATCACGAGCAACTCATGAAAAAGCAAGGCACTTACTATAATTTATTCCAAGTACAACATTTAGATTAAGTTTTGCAAGGTGACGACTGGCGTTGATGCCCGCTACGGTTGTGCTTTAACGTGTCAGCCAGTTTTCTCCTATGTGCATTCGGTGTCCTAAGGCCCACACTATTCTAAGCTGGAGCCAAACAACTAAATTGTGTGAGAATTGTGTGAGTGCCTGGCACCAAACCTTCCATTTATGGAAGGTTTTTTATTATTAAAATTAGGAACTTACTATAAGAGATGTCGAAAAATGTAGAAAATATATGTTATTTGCAGAATAATAATGATTGAAAGAGAGGGATAATTTAGTTAGAATTATCTGAAAATAGAGAATTTATTGATAGTTAGTATATAATAAACTATAAATTTGTATTTTTATAAAAATTTGGTAGGGTAGGGTGGTTGAACATGCGAAAAAAGCTGTTAGAAGTTAAAGGGTTACAAACAACCTTTTTCACAGATGATGGACAGATTCCTGCCGTTGATGATATTGATTTTTCGGTCCATGAAGGGGAAATTTTAGGGATTGTTGGGGAATCAGGTAGTGGGAAAAGCGTAACATCTTTGTCGATAATGGGCTTGATTCCTTCGCCACCTGGAAAAATTACAGGTGGACAAGTACTGTTAGATGGCAAAAATTTAGCGAAATTAACGGATAAGCAAATGCAAAAAGTGCGAGGCAAGGATGTAGCGATGATCTTCCAAGAGCCGATGACTTCCTTAAACCCGCTGTTTACCATTGGGGAGCAATTAAAAGAAGCTATCTTAATTCATAATCCTAAATGGTCGAAAAAGAAAGCTTTTGCCCGAGCAGTAGACATTATGAAACTAGTAGGGTTACCTCGTCCGGAGGAACTATTAAAGGATTATCCACATCAATTATCAGGTGGGATGCGACAACGGGTAATGATTGCCATGGCATTAGTATGTGACCCAAAGGTACTGATAGCAGATGAGCCAACTACTGCCCTCGATGTTACAATTCAAGCGCAAATTTTGCAACTGATGAAAGATTTAAATAAGCGTATGAACACAGCCGTTTTATTAATTACGCATGATTTAGGTGTTGTAGCCGAAACTTGTGAACGCGTAATCGTTATGTATGCAGGGCAAATTGTAGAAGAAGCATCGATTCAAGAAATATTTAAAACGCCTAAGCATCCGTATACGCAAGGGCTTATTAAATCAGTACCTGATATGCGCTATAAAAAGGATAGCCTTTATTCAATACCTGGCACTGTACCGAAGCCGGGCACGATTAAAAATGGCTGTCGCTTTGCAGCACGCTGTGAATTTGCCATGGAGCGTTGCCTACAGGAAACACCACCTTTATATGAGGCGACAGAGCATCATAAAGCAAGGTGCTTTTTATTGGAAGAACAGGAGGTGGTTCATCATGTCGAAAGTGTTATTGAAAGTTGATGGTTTAAAAAAATATTTTCCTATTCGTAAAGGATTTTTAAATACGCAAGTTGGAGATGTCAAAGCTGTAGATGACGTTTCCTTTGAAGTGTTTGAAGGGGAAACATTAGGCATCGTAGGTGAATCGGGATGTGGTAAGTCAACTACAGGTCGCCTTCTAATGCGCTTACTTGAACCGACAGCAGGTCACATTGAATTTGGCGGCAAAATGCTGTCCACATTATCCAACAATGAAATGCGTAAAGCGCGTAGAGATATCCAAATGATTTTCCAAGATCCCTATGCTTCGCTTAATCCTCGCCATTCGATTGGCAAGATTTTAGAGGAACCCCTTATTGTGCATGGTATGGGCAATTCAAAGGAACGCAAAAAGAAAGTAATAGAGCTTCTTGAAATCGTTGGCTTACATGAATATCACGCAAAACGTTATCCGCATCAATTTAGTGGTGGTCAAAGACAACGTATTGGCATTGCACGTGCGTTGATGACTAATCCTCGTTTAATTATTGCGGACGAGCCTGTTTCAGCGTTAGATGTATCGATTCAAGCGCAAGTTTTAAATCTTATGCAATCGTTGCAAAAAGAATTAAAGCTTACTTATATATTTATCTCACATGACTTAGGGGTTGTACGGCATATTAGTAATCGTGTCGGCGTTATGTATTTAGGCAAGTTAGTAGAGCTAACAGCTAGTGAGAATTTATATGCAGAGCCGCTCCATCCGTATACACAGGCATTGCTTTCTTCTGTTCCTGTGCCAGATCCAACTTTTGAACGTGAGCAGCTCATCATTACCGGAGATATTCCGAGTGCATCCAATCCGCCAAGCGGCTGTGCATTCCATACAAGATGTCCGTTTAAGAAAGAGCAATGTTCTAGCGTTGTACCGAAACTGCAAGAAGTGAAACCTGGTCATTATGTTGCTTGTCATCTATACGATGCGCTTCAACATTAAATGATATAAAAAAGTTTTAGGGGGAAAATAAATGAAGAAAAAGAAGCTTTGGTCATTAGGCGTTATGCTAATTCTTGTTCTCTCGACAATCTTAGCTGCGTGTAGTGGTGGCTCTGATGGCAAGGATTCAGGTTCAAAAGATACGTCAACTGGCGGCGATTCAGCTGGCGGTGGCGAAAAAACTTTAGTATATGGTCGAGGCGGGGACTCTACTGCACTTGATCCTGCAACCGTAACAGAGGGTGAGTCTTTTAAAGTTACAGTCAATCTCTATGAAACACTTATTAACTTTGGAGATAAAGATGTTACTTTGCAACCTGGTTTAGCGAAATCTTGGGAAGCTTCACCGGATGGATTAACTTACACACTCCAGCTTGAAGAAGGTGTTAAATTCCACGATGGTTCTGATTTTAACGCAGAAGCAGTCGTGAAAAATTTCGAGCGCTGGAAAGCTGGCGCTGATAAGTTCCCTTACTTCATGTCTCAATTTACGATGGACGGTGAGCAAATCATTGAATCGATTACGGCAGAAGGCGATAACACAGTTGTCTTTAAATTGATTCAGCCACAAGCACCATTCTTGAAAAACTTAGCGATGTCTCCATTCGCTATCGCTTCGCCAACTGCATTTGAAGCGAATGATGATGCGTTAATCGATAATCCAGTAGGAACAGGTCCATTCAAATTTGTAAAATGGGTACGCAATGATTCGATTACAATTGAAAAAAATCCTGACTACCGTATTGCAGGTTTACCGAAATTAGATAAAGTTATATTCCGTTCTTATCCTGAAAACTCTGCACGTTTAAATGCGCTTAACAACGGCGAGGTAGATGTGGCGGATGGCTTAAGTCCATCTGATAAAGAATCAATCGAAGCGAATGCTGACTTACAATTAATCGAGCGTCCATCTATGAACGTTGGTTATCTTGGATTAACGGTAACACGTGCACCTTTCGATAATGTAAAAGTTCGTCAAGCAGTGAACTATGCAATTGATAAGCAAGCTTTAGTAGATGCTTTCTATGAAGGCTTAGCTGAGCCTGCGAAAAATCCAATGCCACCAGTTATTGCTGGCTACAATGATGATATTACAGGCTATGCATATGATCCTGAAAAAGCAAAAGCATTACTGAAAGAAGCAGGCTATGACGGTAAAGAAATTGAGCTATGGGCAATGCCAGTACCACGTCCATACATGCCAGATGGTCAAAAAATTGCTGAAGCAATTCAAAAGAATTTAGCGGATGTAGGTATGCCATCTAAAATTGTTTCTTTTGAATGGGCTACGTATTTAGAAAAAGCTCAAAATGGTGAAGCAGATGCATTCTTACTTGGTTGGACTGGGGATAACGGCGATGCTGATAACTTCCTTTACACATTGTTAGACGCTGATAATATCGGCTCTAATAACTACACTTACTATGACAACGAAAAGTTACACGACATATTTGTTGCTGCTCAAACAGAAGTGGATGAAGCGAAACGTACTGAGCTATACAAACAAGCGCAAGTTATTATTTCTGAAGATGCGCCTTGGGTACCACTTGCACACTCCATTCCTATTTTAGCTGCAAGTGCTAAAGTGACAAATTACTTGGCACATCCAACAGGCTCTGACCGTTTAGAAGGCGTAGATATGAATTAGACAATAGAGCAATGAAAATTGTCGCTTACCATAGTGACGTAACAAGATTTTTACTGCTTTGGACTTTGTCTAGCGTTGTAAAAACGGGTTGTGACTATGTTGGTCGCAACCCGTTTTTCTGTATGAAAGATAATCCATCTAAGCGTCAAACGTTGTTGAAGGCTGTCCCTTTCTACAGTATGTGTATAGACTTCAATGCTTTTCGTAGCAAAAGTATAATTAGAAAATTACAGAGAGGTGAAGAAGATGCTTCACTATATGGGAAGACGTTTATTTCAATTAATCCCAGTTTTGCTTGGAATGACTTTTATCGTCTTTATGTTAATTCGTTTAATTCCTGGTAACCCGGCGCAAGTGATTTTAGGTCAGCAGGCGACGAAAGAGGCGGTTGAGGCATTAAACGCAAGTTTAGGATTAGATAAGCCGTGGTACACACAATATTTTGGCTATTTGGGTGGTATTTTTCAGGGCGATTTAGGCGTTTCATTACGTACGAAGTTACCTGTTTCTCAAGAGATTTTCCCGTATTTAGCGGCAACGGCTGAATTAGCAATCTTTGCAATGATTATTGCCATTATTGTAGGTGTTAACGCAGGTATTATTTCGGCTTGGTTCCAAAATTCATGGTTTGATTATTTAGCAATGGTCATTGCTTTAATTGGTGTTTCTGTGCCAGTCTTTTGGCTAGGGTTGATGGAGCAATGGGCGTTTAGCATTAAGCTTGGCTGGTTCCCAACAGCTGGACGTGATAATGTGCGTGACCCTATCAATGCAATTACCCATTTTTACTTGCTCGATACGCTTCTCCAAGGGCGGTTTGATCAGTTTACGGAAGTTTTAAAGCGACTAGTGTTACCGGGGGTGGCACTTGCGACAATTCCGATGGCAATTATTGCACGGATTACCCGCTCGTCTATGCTTGAGGTCATGCGCTCCGACTATGTTCGTACAGCTAGAGCGAAAGGTCAAAAAATGTTCGTTGTCGTTTATAAACATGCTTTGAAAAATGCTGTCATTCCAGTGTTAACCGTTATTGGCTTACAAACAGGGTTACTGCTTGGTGGAGCCATTTTAACTGAAACGATTTTTAGCTGGCCGGGCATTGGTCGCTATATTTATGATGCTATTGGCTTCCGTGACTATCCAGTAATCCAATCGGGTATTTTAATCGTTGCGTTTATTTTCATTATGATTAATTTAATTGTCGATTTACTTTACACGGTTATCGATCCACGCATTAAATACAAATAGGAGGGAGATGCGATAATGACTGGTGCGATAGATATAAAAAAAGAAGCAGTAGTAAGTCGAGAGCGTGCGGCAGGACCTTGGAGAGAAGGTTGGCGCAGCTTTAAAAAAAGCAAAATCTCCCTAGTCGGTGCAGGCATTGTAGTATTTTTTATTCTTCTTGCTATATTGGGTCCATACATTGCGCCACAAGGAATTAATGAACAGGACTTGTCGAAACGATTATTAGCTCCTTCCAGTGCGCATTGGTTTGGAACAGATGACTTTGGTCGTGATATTTTTTCGCGTATTATCCATGGGGCACGTATTTCATTAAGAATCGGTTTCTTTGCGGTTGTGCTGTCAGTGGTTGTAGGAAGCTTACTAGGGATTCTTGCAGGCTATTATGGTAGATGGATTGATACAATTATTTCTCGAATCTTTGATATTATGTTAGCGTTTCCTAGTATTTTATTAGCGATCGCTGTAGTGGCTGTTCTTGGGCCGTCATTACAAAATGCTTTAATTGCGATTGCGATTATTAACGTACCGAACTTTGGGCGGTTAATTCGCTCAAAAGTGTTGAGTGTGAAAGAAGAGGAATATATCGTGGCAGCAAAAGCGATTGGAATGCGTGATTCCCGTATTTTATTTTCTCATATTTTACCGAATTCCATGACGCCGATTATTGTGCAAGGGACATTAGCTATTGCAACTGCAATTATTGAAGCAGCTGCCCTAGGCTTCCTAGGATTAGGGGCTCAAGCGCCAGCACCTGAATGGGGTAAAATGCTAGCTGATGCTCGTATCTACTTATTAAAAGCACCTTGGACAATGATTTTTCCAGGACTAGCCATTATGCTAACAGTACTCGGCTTTAACTTAATGGGTGACGGTTTACGTGATGCATTAGATCCGAAAATGAAAAGCTAATGGAGTAAATAGCCTTCTGCTTAATCAAGCTAGAAGGTTTTTTACTTGGCAAGGTAATATGACAATTTCATCCTGGAGCCATTATTTGAATTTTATGTAATATTATTTTAGACTTAAATTATGCTGAAATACATACTTTATTGAAGCAGCTACTGCATACTAATAAAGGTTTCGTAAAGCGCATAAAACCTAGTCAGAACTATAAGAAACAAGGTGTGGATTCGTGTAGTGCAAGTGGGCTCGATGCTCGCCTATAGGAAAGCATTGCAGCTTCAACACCTCTAACATTTTTCAGCAGATGCGTAGGCAAATAAGGAGGGCATTAAAATGGGGATTAATTTACAAAAGGGACAGCGTGTAGATTTAACAAAAGGCAATGCTGGTTTAAATAAAATTAAAGTTGGCTTAGGGTGGGACCCAGTTGGTCAAACAAAAAGTGGTGGCTTTTTAGGAGGCTTATTTTCTAGTAATAGATCAGCAGGCAGAGATGTTGACTGTGATTCCTCGGTTTTAATGTTGCAAGATGATCGGATAGTTGCTGGCGATGACGTCGTTTATTTCGGAAAATTAACGAGTAAATGTGGCTCTGTTATCCATTCAGGAGATAACTTAACAGGTGATGGTGCTGGTGACGATGAAGTCATTACAGTGGAGCTAGGAGCGGTACCTGCTCAATACAATAAATTAGTTTTTGTCGTGAACATCTATGATGCAGCAGGACGTAATCAACATTTTGGGATGATTCAAAATGCATATATTCGCGTGTACGATGACAAGACAGGCAATGAATTAATTCGTTATAATTTAAGCGATGATTATTCGAATTTAACGACACTAGTGTGTGGTGAAATTTATCGTCACGGGAACGAGTGGAAATTTGCTGCTATAGGCAATGGTACAAATGATGTAAAACTTGGTGATGTAGTTCGAAGATATCAATAATTATAAATTTGAGGAGGAATACAAATGGGTATTTCATTACAAAAAGGACAAAAAGTAGATTTAACAAAAACAAACCCTGGATTATCAAATGTCATTGTAGGTTTAGGATGGGACACGAATAAATACGATGGTGGACATGATTTCGATTTAGACTCTTCGATTTTTTTACTAGCTGATACAGGGAAAGTAGCAGATCAAAATGATTTCATTTTCTACAACAATACTGTAGGTGGTAACGGTTCTGTTGAACACTCAGGCGATAACTTAACAGGAGTAGGCGAAGGGGATGACGAAATCGTTAAAGTTTCGTTAAAAGAAGTACCTGCACATGTGCAACGCTTAGCATTCACTGTTACAATCCATGAGGCAGAAGCGCGTAGCCAAAACTTTGGTATGGTGTCGAACGCATTTATCCGCATTATTAATGCCGCGACGAATGAAGAAATCGTTCGCTATGATTTAGGGGAAGACTTTAGTATTGAAACGGCTGTTGTTGTTGGCGAATTATACCGCCACAATGGGGAATGGAAATTTAACGCGATTGGTGCTGGCTACCAAGGTGGATTAGCTGCACTTTGTAATGATTATGGCTTAAGCGTAAACTAACAGATTAACTTACACGAGAAAGGGAGTTTTTTTCAATGGGTATTCAGCTAAGTAAAGGACAGCGTATTGATTTAATGAAGCAAGATCCAGGCTTAAACACTGCAGGTATTGGTTTAGGTTGGGATGTTAAACAATTCGATGGAGGAAATGACTTTGACTTAGATGCATCTGTCTTTTTATTAGATGCATCTGGGAAATGCCGTAATGAACAAGACTTTATTTTCTATAATAATCTAACAAGTCCAGATAAGTCTGTGCAGCATATGGGTGATAACCGTACTGGTGTTGGCGATGGTGACGATGAAAAAATTCTTGTCAATTTAAAGCAAGTATCTCCTCAAATCGAAAAAATTGTAGTCACAGTAACAATTTACGATGCTGAAGGTCGCCGTCAAAATTTCGGACAAGTACTAAACGCATATGTTCGTTTAACAAATGAAGAATCTGGTTCAGAAGTGTTACGCTATGATTTAGGTGAAGATTTCAGTATTGAAACGGCGGTCGTATTTTGCGAACTTTACCGACATAATGGTGAGTGGAAATTTGCTGCTGTAGGTTCCGGCTACCAAGGCGGGCTGGCTTCATTAATTAAAGCGTATGGTCTAGAGTAATTCAACTACGCTCACAAGCTTTAGTTCCTAGTAGGCGTGAATGCGTTAATTTACATGATGATGAGCTAACAAAAGGCACTGTATTAGTCTGTATAAACAGGTTGATGCAGTGCCTTTTTTACAAAGCGCATACAGTGATAAAGGAGAGAAGTAGATGCAATATTTTGCCACCGAAGCAGAGTCGATTTTTTATCAACAACCACGCAAGTTTACGAAATTAGATGCACCTGATATTTTATCGTATGCATTAGGTGCAACGTTATATATGCCTGCATCCATGCCGAACATTATCGAAATGGTACAATCTCAAAAATATCAAGATTTGAAATCGTTTGTTATCGATTTAGAAGATGCAGTGGGAGATGCGGAGTTAGCGAACTGTCAGGAAAAATTAATACAAGATATTCGTACGCTATACACGCTGTATAGCCAAAATGAGATTCCACTTGAAGATTTGCCGCTTGTTTTTATTCGAGTACGTAGTGTAGAGCAATTTAAGCATTTAACGACTGTATTAGGAAAGCGCCAAGCAGTCATTACAGGCTATGTGTTTCCTAAGTTTACAGCAGTACAAGGAGCGGCCTATTTTGAAATACTTGAGCAAACGATTGAACAACATCAACTAACGTTATACGGGATGCCGATTTTAGAAAGTCGGGACATTTTATATAAGGAGTCTCGGATGGATGCATTGTTTGCAATTTTAAAGGTGCTGCGGCAATACAGACAACGTGTACTGAACGTGCGAATTGGTGCGACTGATTTTTGTGGCATCTATGGCATTCGACGACGTGTCGACTCCACCATTTATGATATAGCAGTTATTCGAGATTGCATTGCAGATATCGTCAATGTGCTAGGTCGTGAGGAAGATGACTTTGTTATTTCAGGACCGGTATGGGAATATTTCAGCAATGAGCGGGTATTAAAACCAACGTTAAGAGCAACGCCCTTTAGTGAAAAGGGTGCATTATATGCACGACAGGCGCTACTCGATGATTATTTAGACGGTTTGATGAAGGAAGTCATATTAGATCGGCAAAATGGCATTTTAGGTAAAACGATTATTCATCCAAGCCATATTCGCATCGTGCATGCCTTATATGTTGTCTCTTATGAGGAGTATGTTGATGCTATGAGTATTATTGACAATAATGATGGGCAAAAGGGCGTAGTGAAAAGCCAGTATGCTAACAAAATGAATGAAATGAAGCCGCATATGAGATGGGCCCAGAAAGTGTTACGCCAAGCCCATATATACGGTGTCTACAATGAATCTGCCAATTTTGCCTCTCTGTTATTAAATCCAAATGTAGGAGGAACTAAGAATGCCGAAGCTCAGCAACAAGTTGAACATTATTCAAGATTATGACATTGATATCGACATTACAGAAAACCATTATGATTTTGCCATAACGGATTTATTTTCAATGGCAACGCGAATTAATAAAAAGAGGCAATTTTTATTTGTTAGTACTGTTCTCGGTAAGCATTTAGCCGTTCGTCCGCAAGTGCCGATATTGACGGGGGCACTATTAGCAATGATGTATCATGAAAAACTTGTTGGTCAAAAACCATTGCTATTACCATCCGTTGTGCAGGCGATTAAAACCCAGCACAATGTTCAAGAGATATTACAGCAAGTAGAAGCACACAAACTAGAATTAGCCGAGGACGTATTATTTATCGGTTTTGCTGAAACAGCAACCGCTTTAGGTCATGCTGTTTTTAATACTTTTCAGTCTAAAGCGACGTATATACATACAACACGTGAACTACTGCCAGAGCTCGAACCCTTTGTGACGTTTGAAGAAGAACATTCACACGCAACGAGTCATCGTGTTTATTGCGAACAACCTGAGAAATTGCAACAAGCAAAACAGATTGTGTTGATTGACGATGAAATGACAACAGGTAATACCGTCGTCAATATTATTGAAACATTACGCCATAAGTTCCCTACTGTGCAGTATTATACGGTTTTATCGATTTTAGATTGGCGTTCGCCGCAGCAACAAGCCAAGTTTGTTGAGCTTGAAGCCAAATGGGGGGTAACGATTGATTTTGTCTCGATTGTAAGTGGGCAATTTAGTTGTGAGGGCACACCACGTTTAACGACCGATCAAGTGCGACCGACAACAGAAGCGACAATGGAAATGAATTGGTTATCAGTGAACGAAGCTGTTGACCAGAAACATTATCATTCTATTGCTGACAATGGGCTTATCAATAGAGCACCTTATATGCTAGCTACAGGACGCTTTATGTTAACGACTGACCAGCACAATGCACAACGGCAAACATTGCAAACAATTGCCAGGCAGTTACAAGCGCTTCGTACGGGTGGACCGGCACTTGTCATCGGTACAGGTGAGTTTATGTATGTGCCGATGCAAATAGCGAGTTATTTAGGTGAGGAAGTTTATTTTCAATCAACGACGCGCAGCCCTATTTATTGTGCGAATGATTTATGTTATACGATTACTGAAAAAATAGCTTTTGAAAGTCCTGAAAATAATGGTGTGGAAAATTACTTATACAACTTACAGCGTCATCCGTATTCGGAACTTTTTTTAGTGGTAGAACGTATAGCCAATAAAGAGGTAGTGGCACGTACAGTACAAGCATTGAAATCTGTTAGCAACGCAACGATTTATGTGATTTGTATGCACGAATGGGGGACAAAATGATGAATACAATAAAGCAACCCGATCAAATGGGGAGCTACTCTTCAGAAGATGTTGTCTTTTTACTACGGGATATTAGTAACATCAACTTAGAAATCGCAAATGAACAACGTGAACAACTTATTCAATCGGGTACCCACTATTCAGAAATGTTACCAATCGAGTATCAGCCTTCTGAAGCCTATATGAACTTGTTTTATCGAACATTAGATGACTATGCAGAGCGCATTGCACTTGCAGTCGGGATAGTGGCACAGCAAATTGTAGAACGCCAAGGTTTAGAACATTTAGTGCTTGTTAGTTTAGCGCGAGCAGGTACGCCCATTGGTATTTTAATTAAACGATATATACACATGCATTATCACGTCAGCGTTCCACACTATACGATGTCGATTTTACGTGGTCGAGGGATTGATGAAACTGCATTAGAATACATATTTACAGAGCATCCACAAGCTCGTATTCAATTTATCGATGGCTGGACTGGGAAAGGTGCCATTACACGTGAATTACAACAGTCCTGTGAAAGCTTTAATGTGCAACATCATAAGCAGGTAGATGCTACATTGGCAGTGCTTGCTGATCCGGGACATTGTGCAGCAATCTATGGAACCCGTGCTGATTTTTTAATTCCTTCTGCATGCTTAAACTCAACCGTATCGGGCTTAGTAAGTCGCACAGTGTGGAATGAACAGTTTATGGATGTTAATGATTTTCACGGTGCGAAATATTATAAAGAACTACAAGAGGCGGATGTATCCAATTTATTTATTGACCGCATTAGTGCATATTTTTTACAAGTTCACAAAGAAGCAGCCCAACAACTTCGAGAACGAAAACCATCTGGGATTACGTGGCAAGGGTTGGAGTCGGTCATTGCCATTCAACAACATTATGGTATTACAAATAGTAACTTAGTGAAGCCAGGGGTAGGGGAAACGACAAGGGTGTTACTGCGCAGAGTGCCATGGAAAATTTTAATTAACCCAAACTATATGCACGATTTAGCACACATTGTACTGTTGGCAAAGGAAAAAAATGTTCAACTTGAAGAATATTCACACATGTCTTATGCGTGTTGTGGCTTAATAAAAGAAGTGTAGAGGTGACAAGACGTGCTACTGTTTACATCTGATTTAGATCGAACGCTTATTTACTCCCAGCGTATGATGAATATGTATCCACCAAATACAGCTCCTGTTATTGCTGAGCGCAAAGACGGAGTAGACCTTAGTATGATGACGGAGGTAACGTGGTCATTGTTACAGCAAGTTCATCAGCATACATTATTTGTACCAGTGACGACACGTGCAGTACATCAATATGAACGCATCCATGCAATAAAAGAGTTGCGTCCTACTTTTGCAATTACGAGCAATGGGGGTACAATAATAGAACAAGGACGCCCTCATAAGGAATGGTCCAAAATTTTATGCAAGAGAATTGAAGATTCCGCTATTCCTCAGGCAGATTTAGTACGCCGATTTAATAGCATCAAATCTGATTTTTGGCTGCAACAATCGTTTTATGTAGATGAGCTATTTTATGTTCATTATGTCGATCGTAATGTGTTGCAGCATGACGAAGTGCAGGCAATGATTCAAGACTTTGCCGCCTATGGTTGGCACGTACTGCTACAAGGAAGAAAATTATATTTTTTGCCAAAAGTGTTGACGAAAGAAGCTGCAATCTCGTATTTGAAGGAGCATTGTACATATAATATGCACGTGGCAGCGGGTGATTCGATTATGGATTACGGCATGCTCGCTTTGGCTGATAGAAGCTATACGCCAAAGCACGGGGATTTAAAAGACAAACAACCACAAATACTAACGAATACAATTTATTCAGCTTGTAGTGGTGAAGCATTTACGAAATATTTACTGGAAGATATATTGCAATTGGCTGCCGAGCAACCAATTGTAGAAGTATGATGTAGGAGGTGATGCTTGTATGCAAACAGTCACAATTGAATCTGTATTAGAAAGAGATTCTTATGATTGGCTACAAGCCTTCCAAGATGCAGTGAATGTGCGAACAGTATACGAGGTGACGGCTCAACACGTACGTTTTAGTCGTATTGCTGTGCGTATATTAGGTGTGCCGATAGAAGAAGATGATTATTTTAATTCCTTATATACAATGTCACAAAATCCCGATGTCCATATTTTAAGCGAAGAGTTAAACAAACATATTGAACAAAAGGATTTTCAAGCATTACAAACGATTTTAGAGCAACATCAGCAATCCCCTAAAGGGTTGTCAATTAATCGGCTGATTGCCATGATGTATGGCCATCAACTCATTCCTAAGCATGATGACCCTTCGATGAATCGTCATCTACAGCTTGTTACAATGCGCGTTGTGGAGCGCTTTCGAGATCAACAATCGCTCGGTTTACTTGCCAATGACTTTCGCCGCTTTTTAATTGATATGGTCAAGTGGCTGAAAAACCATTGGATTCAGTGGACAAAAGCGATGAAGCCGACAGATGCATTCCCGAAGGTCGTTTGGTATGGAGAAACGACAATGAGTCAGCGTTATTTTCTTCTATTATTAATGGAGCTTGGCTGTGATGTGTTAATTTTTCATCCCGCCGCTATTGATGAGTTTGCAACGGTGGATCCAGCAGACGACTTTTCTGTTACCTACAATTACGTAAGTCAAACTACGTTACAGCCATTCCCTGATAAACTTCGAGATCGGCAAGCGACAGTTGGTTATAGCTCTAGCCAACATTTTGACCATTTAATGCATGACCAGCAATCCGGTGTTTATCGACCATGGCAATTTAAAGATCATATGCCTCGCTCATTAACGCTACGCATGACTTATGATGATGTGTTTATTTATGCCAATGAAAAGGCAATGGTTCGCCCGAAGTTTGAGGTACTTCGAGATGAAGTCATCATTCCTGTAATATTCGCCAAAATTAGTGGTGTCTCTAGTAGAAGGGAAGACTATTGGGCGAATATGCATCAACTGCTCGCTAGTCCACAAACGGTATTTGTGCAGGAGTTTCCGTATGCGAAAACGAGTAGAGCTAATTTTCATTTTCATTATAAGCATTGTTTAGTAAATGGTGAACTCTCGATAGAGCGTATTATACAAAGTGACTGGTGGCAGTACGGAGAGTTGACATTGGAGCTACAACAAGCGATTGCCCATACAATAAAAACGTCCTGTGAACAGCCTATGCTTAAACTACAACCAAATGAAACACCGTATGATTTGCAATTATTTCTATTTAAACAAATGACGATGATTCCAAAGGACATTTTGCGCCTCCTACAAAGTTTTGATTATGCGCAGGAAGTTCCGAAATTGGTGCTCTATCAAGCACCGCAGCAACCCGCATTATGTCGTGAGGATATAGCATTATTAGCCTTTTTAAATCGCTTCGGTGTGGATATTATTTTTTATAATCCAACAGGAAAGCTTGATATAGAAAAACATTTGCTAGAGGATACGTTTGATGGGCATCGCTTAGAGCACATGGTGTTTGACTTACCTTTTGAAGCGCCACAGCAACAAAAGTCAAAACCTGATAAAATGATTAAAAAATTATTTAACCGTTTCTTCTGACGGCTTGGAAAGGAGAGACACGATGTCGAATAGAGTGATTGTTCTTGAACGATTGACAGCTGAAACGGCAGACTTAACGAGACAAGAATTATGTCAAAGTCCTGAAGTACAGCACATTGCCGGTCAAATCGATGTGAAAAATAAGCTTGAATTAACAGAGCTTGGTAAGGAGCCTGCCATGAAGCTTTCACGTTTCTCGGATCAAATTTTAAAAACGATTGCACATTCCAAAGTAAACGAATCCAATGAATTATTAAAACAGCTCGAAGCCTTGATGGAGAAATTCGATAAAAAAGAAGTGATTGAGCAACAAGGATTCTTTGGAAAACTATTTAAGCGTACACCGAGAGTGAAGGAAGATTTATATGCGAAATATAATAGTCTTGGCAGAGATATAGAAAAAATACATTATCAATTTGTGCTAATGGAAGAGGCATTGGCAACTGATAATCGGATGCTTGCTCGTTTGTATAACGAAAATTTAACGTATTATGTAGCGCTTGAAAAATATATCGTAGCAATCGAAATGAAATTAGATGAGATGAAGACTACCATCATTCCGATGTATGAAAAACAAAGTGCAGCAGGTAATCAAATTGCCAAAATGGAACTTACAACGTTGCAAGCAATTACTGAAACACTTGCTCAAAAAATAGATGAGCTAGAGAAATCGCGAATGGTAGCGATCCTCGGGGCAACGCAAATGGATATGCTAATGAATGGCAATAGCGAATTAATGGAGCAAATAAACGGGGCATTCATCAAGACGATTCCAGTTTTTAAGATGGGGATTATGAATGCAGTAAATGACAAACGACAACAGCTACAACAGCAGTCGGCAGCTGCTTTTGAACAGCGCATGAAGCAATTCGGTGGGGAACATAGTGATGCAGTTAGTCAAAGTGTGAAATCTGCCCAACAACATGAGCCAACGCTGTCACTGGAAGATATGTGGGATACCATCGTTACCGGTATTACAGATTATCGCCAAATAAGAGCGGAACAAGCAACAAAGCGTCAACAAATGGAGCAACAATTAAAGGCTTTAAATAGTGGCGCATAAAAGAGGTTGGGACAAAAGAAAAAAGTGTTAGATTGACTCTGTAATCAATCTAACACTTTTTGCTATGCAGTGCGCGGGCATACACGTAAACTGAAGGAGTCTATCACGTGAAATATTCAGAATTGTTTGAGTGCCTGGCACTTAAATAAATTCTTCCTCAATCTCTAAATTGATTTCTTCGCCATGGTAGTTTTGATAGGACACAATTAACGTATCCAAGTGCTCTAAATTTTCTTCGTAATCTAAAATACGCGATAAAATATAGAGGAGGTGATAGCTCGAAAATTCCGTATCGCCTTCTTGATGAGCAACAGTCACCTGACGGATAAAAATTTCCATTAATTGATTGCGTTGAATGTACTCAATATTTTTACTCCATTCAGAATGCTCAGGTTTCAATTTTCCTGTGTATTTCAGTAATAGCTGCTCATGGTAGGTAAGCAAGAAATCTAAACGCTCTTGAATCATTAAATGGAATTGCGTCGGCAAATGGGCCAATTCGTTTTCGTGATTATGCAGACGCTGTAACAATTCTAAACTCTTTTTAGAAGTCGTAATCATTTGACGGTAAACTACTAATTTTCGTGCTTTGACGAACTTTTTATTTTTAAAATAGTTGCGTTCTTCTTTAAAAAACTCATAAAGCGTATCCACTCTAAGCATACGATCTCTAAATTTATTTAAAGCGGTTTTCGTCGAAGTATGCTCAGAAGCTTGTCGCACAGCTAGTCTCGTCCAGCGAATAATATCATCCTGCAAAAAGTAAATTTTGCGGAAAAGCTTTACTTCATATTTAGGTGGTAAAAACACAAGATTGACAACAAAAGCTGCTAAAACACCAACTAAAATTGTTAGAAAGCGAATTAAGCTGAACGTTAGAAAATCATCACCTTGTATTTCCATAATGGCGACAACGGAAACAAGGGCAAGAGAAAGTGATTTTTCAAGCTTGAATTTTAACATGATACCTATCGCTACAATGACGGCAATACCAATCGCCACAACGTGATGACTGAAAAGCAACCCAAAGATGACGGCAACAGAGGCCCCAATAATATTTGCTTGTACTTGCTCCACTATCGTTTGATAGGAGCGGTAAATGGACGGCTGAATCGCAAAGATTGCTGCAATTCCAGCAAAGACTGGGGATGGTAATTGCAGGAGCTCTGCAACAAATAGAGCAAAGACAATAGCTACGCCAGTTTTAAATACGCGGGCACCTAATTTCATAAAAAAATCGATGTCCTTTCTGTCTAATATTTTTAACTTGTCTTAGTAAAGTGTCCACTCCTAAAGTGGGCTAATGCAAGCTAAAGACCTCGGCAATTGTCGCAGACTTTCAGTACACTCGATAAAAATCTGGACGTAATTACGCCAAGGATTAATTAATGCTTCTTTACATTATAGAAGGAAGTTCTTAGAAAATACATAGATTTATATACCCTCAAATAAAAAAAGCGACACCCTATTTGGAAGTCGCCTTTTTTGTTTCAATGTTAAAGTTGAGAAAAAGCATAGTCGACAGCTTCGATTGTTTCACGAATATCTGCTTCTGTATGCTCTGTTGTTAAAAACCATGCTTCATATTTAGATGGAGCAAGGTTAATGCCTTGGTTAAGCATTAATTTAAAGAAGCGACCGAAAATTTCTCCGTCCGTGTTTTCGGCTTGCTCATAGTTTTCTACCTTCACATCTGTAAAGTAAATTGTCAGTGCACCTTTTAGACGATTTAAAGTAATTGTGACACCGTGTTTTTTTGCGGCTGCTAAAATACCTTCTTCTAAAATTGCGCCAAGTCGATCCATTTCATCGTAAACACCTGGCGTTGCTAATACTTCTAAGCATGCGATACCGGCTTGCATGGATGCAGGGTTTCCTGCCATTGTCCCTGCTTGGTATGCTGGTCCAAGTGGTGCAACAGTGTCCATAATTTCTTTACGACCACCGTAAGCACCGATTGGTAAACCACCACCAATGACTTTCCCTAGTGCAGTAAGATCAGGCGTTAAGCCAAGTAAAGTTTGTGCACCGCCATAATGGAAGCGGAATGCCGTAATGACTTCATCATAAATTGTCAGTGCACCTTTTTCTTTAGCTGTAGCGTGCACTAATTCTAAAAATCCTGGGTTCGGTTCAACAATGCCGAAGTTGCCTACGATAGGTTCAATTAAAATACCTGCGATTTGATCGCCCCATTTATCCATCGCTTCAGTAAAGGCTTGTGGATTATTAAAAGGTACTGTAATGACTTCTTCCGCTGTCGCCGTTGTGACACCTGCTGAGTCTGGTGTACCTAATGTAGCAGGACCCGAACCTGCAGCTACTAATACTAAGTCAAAGTGACCATGGTAGCAGCCTGCGAACTTCATAATTTTTGTACGACCAGTATAGGCACGAGCGACGCGGATCGTTGTCATTACTGCTTCTGTTCCAGAGTTATTAAAGCGTACTTTATCCATTGATGGAATTGCTTCTTTTAGCATTTTTGCAAACGTTACCTCATATTCAGTTGGCGTACCAAATAATGTACCGTTTTCAGCGGCATTGGCAATGGCCTTAGCGATATGTGGATGGCCATGACCTGTAACAAGTGGACCGTATGCAGCTAAATAGTCGATGTAACGGTTGCCGTCTACATCCCAAAAATAAGCGCCTTTACCACGTGCCATTGCAACAGGGGAACCACCACCAACTGCTTTATAAGAACGCGAAGGGCTGTTGACACCGCCTACGATATGTAAAAGCGCTTCTGCGTGTACTGCTTCAGATTTTGAGTGATTCATAATATTGCCTCCTAAGTAATTATACTTAATCTATTGTAGACCTATCAGTGTAAGAAATCCAAAGAAAATAAGGTATATGACTTGATTTGTTACTTAGAGTAAAATAAGACATGCAAAGGAGGAGATTGTGATGACGTTAGTTGAAGGACAAAAAGCACCTGATTTTACACTCGTTAATGAAAAAGGGGAGCACGTAAAATTAGCAGATTTTAGAGGCAAAAATGTTATTTTGTATTTTTATCCGAAAGATATGACACCGGGCTGTACAACAGAGGCTTGTGATTTCCGTGATAAGCATGAGGACTTCAGTCAGTTAAACGCTGTAGTATTGGGCGTTAGTCCTGATAATGCCCAGAAGCATACGAAATTTATTGATAAGCATGGACTACCATTTTCTCTTTTAGTGGACGAGGATCATGCTGTGGCGGAGGCTTATGGCGTATGGGTGTTAAAGAAAATGTATGGACGCGAATATATGGGGATTGAGCGCTCTACCTTTTTAATTGATACCGAGGGGAACCTTATGAAGGCGTGGCGCAAAGTACGCGTGAAAAATCATATCGAAGAAGTCTACGCATTTTTGGCAAATCAGGAGGAACATGAATGAAAATTTATTTTACGTTTGAGCCAAGACCAGATTTACGCGAACCGTTAGTAGCGGAGTTTCCACAATGTGATTTCGTTTTTAGTAGTGGTCTATCAACGGAAGAACTTCAAAAAGCTGATGTACTCGTTACATATGGTGAAGATTTAAACAATGACAATATGCAATATGCAACAAAACTAAAATGGATTTTTGTTGCCTCAGCAGGTGTAGAAAAAATGCCCGCACAAGCCATTATCGATCGTGGTATTTTAGTATCCAATGTTCGCGGGATTCATAAATCACCTATGGCCGAATCGATGCTTGCGCATATTTTAGCAATAAAGCGTGCATTGCCATGGATGTATGAGCAGCAAAAGAAAAAAGAATGGTCGAAGAAAGGGAAGCAAACGGAATTACGTGATAATACCGCGCTAATATTAGGACCCGGTGCGATTGGGGCGGAAGTAGGTCGCTTATTGCAAGCATTCGGTGTAACGACAATTGGCTGTAACCGTTCAGGTAATGCTGCACCTTATATGAATGAGATGGTAAGTTTCGGCCAGCTAACAGAAGTTTTGCCTCAGGCGGATATCGTACTTTCTGTCTTACCAAAAACGGCGGAAACTACGCACTTATTGAAGGAAGAGCATTTTAAAGCAATGAAAGACGATGCGATCTTCATGAATTTCGGACGTGGAAATTTAGTAGATGAGAAGGTTCTGATGCACGCGATGGAAACAGGCGAAATTGGCTACGCAGTATTAGATGTGTTTGACGAAGAACCACTCAGTGCGAGTAGTCCTTTATGGTCATGCCCGAATGTCATCGTCTCGCCACATGTGTCTAGTCATTCTTCCCGCTATGTGGAGCGCAGCTTAGATATTTTTAAGCCGAGCTTAATGAAGTGGTTAAATGGCGAAACAGCGTTAGAAAATGTAGTGGATTTATCTAGAGGCTATTAAATGACAATTGAATGTTGCTAGTGCTTAGGACGAAAGTTGACAGATGTTAGCCTGATTCGATACACTAATTATAACAATTATAAATTAATAATACTTATGAAAAGGGGTGCATGACGATGTCTATACCGCATTTACAGGATGCACTTGACACGTTAAAAACAACTGGTGTACGCATTACTCCTCAGCGTCATGCTATTTTAGAATATTTGATTCAATCGATGACACATCCAACGGCCGATGAAATTTATAAGGCGCTTGAGGGGAAGTTTCCGAATATGAGTGTGGCAACTGTCTACAATAATTTACGTGTATTTCGCGAAGTAGGATTAGTGAAAGAGCTGACGTATGGTGATGCTTCTAGCCGTTTTGATTTTGTGACAAACGATCACTATCATATGATTTGTGAATGTTGCGGTAAAATAGTCGATTTCCACTACCCAGGTTTAGATGAAATCGAACATTTCGCATCACAAGTAACAGACTTTGACGTACACACACACCGTCTAGAAATATACGGCACATGCCCATCTTGTAAAGATGTAGCAGCAAAAGTACAATAAGTGTTTTTAGGTTTATGACAAAAGTTCAAGCATAGAAAAGCAAGTGGGCAATGCGCTCACTTGCTTTTTATTGTGATGTGAGAAAATTGTAAAAGCAGACTGACTATTAACGATATTAATATTAGGTAATTCATAACTAATAGGAGGGATAAAATGAATGTACAATTAGGGAGTAGTAATTACTTTAGTACATTAAAAAAGAGTGCACGTTTATCGGATGATTTGTTTTTAATCAATAAAAAAAGAAAAGCAACATATGAAATCAAAAGAGAGCATGGTTATGTACGCCATATTGTAACGAAAGAAAATGGCGAAAAGGTAATTGTGAGAGAAGTGAAAATTTCAAAGCATGAAGAAAACGAACAGTCTTCTGGTGACGTAAACGATATGATTGCTCAAAAATTAGTAGAGCAAATGATAAAATCTTTCGATGACAGGCAAAATCAACAGAAGTTTTTCAAAATGGGTATAGCTCAGAAAGAAAAGCATATTTCAAAGTACACAGTGAGTATATAGTACGGGGTCATAACTCCAAAGAAGTGCGGCATTAAAAAATCCTAGCTCTTGCATAAGGGCTAGGAATTTTTTGCTTTGTTATTGTAAGATTGATCGAACTCTTTTCCTTCAAGTGTTGGATCGAGTGTTAATGGTTCATTACAGTACATGCACATATCGACACGACCTAATACTTTCGTATGCTTGTGACAATTTGGGCACTCTACTTGAACGGCTCTCGTTGAAAGAAGGCCAATCCAAGCATAGACAACGGTACTACCGATAATACACAGTAAACCAAGTGTCATGAAGATTAAGACAAGGATGGGATTGTTTTTGAAGAATATTCCCCCATACATAACAACAAAGCCGATAAAAATAAGTGCTAATGCAAATGAACGGATTTTATTAATTTTACTTTTGTAAGGTTTCATACTATATCTTGCCTCCCAATCTAAAATCTACTATAACATATAAGAACAGAGTATTTTAGTTTTGACTAAAAGGCAAAGAAGGAATACTTTCAGAGTATGTCGAAATTTTAACGAAATAAAGTCATACAACAAATAGAGGAGGACTGAACATGGAGCAAGTTTTGCGTCCGATATACCAAGAACGTGCGAGTCAGTCTAATACATTAGGTGTCATTTTAATGGAGAAGCGTGAAGAGCAAAGTAATGTGACAGACACCTTTGATACCATATTACTCATTATTGTGAAGGAAGCGGATCAACCTGTGTTCTCGAAGCATTATTTATATGAAGGGAATAAGGTAGCCTTACATACTGTTACAGAAAAATTGTTACGGAAGTGGTTACTAATTGGCTCAAATAAAAAAGTAGTTGATTGGATTTTCTTCGGTAGAGTTTTGTTTGATCGCAATGAATTTCTGCATAAGTTAAAAATTGAACTACAAGAGTTCCCCTTTAACGGTCGGAAAATAAAAACGGGGATTCAATTTTCAAAGTTAATTCGACGTTATTTAGAAGGAAAAGAATATTTTGATAAGGGAAGCTATCTAGATGCCTACAATCATGTTGTGGATTCATTACATCATTTAGGACGTTTGTCCATTATTGATAGTGGACTGTATCCCGAAGTTACAGTATGGGCGCAAGTAAAAAAGATAGAGCCTGCTATTTATAAGTTATATGAAGAACTCGTAACGAGCAATGAGCCAATAGAAAAACGATTAGAACTTCTTTTTTTAGCAAGTGAGTTTTTAATCCATTCACGTACACATGACGGAGCCCAACATATATTAGAAGTAATGCAAACAAAAGAGTCATGGACGATTCAAGAACTACATGATCATCACGAGCTCGTGAACTATTCCGTAGACTTAGAAGTGTTTGTAGAGTATTTAGTGGATAAAGGTTATATTCTTATTGAACCTGTCGTTGCAAAAAGTGAAATGATATTTCACCGACATTATAAGGTGAATCTAGAGTCTCTAGAATTTGAATAAGCCATTTAGTATGGTAGAAATCGAGGTATAAAAAATACCTCGATATTTTTATAAAAAAAGTATTGACGATTAATATATTGATATTGTATTATATTAATTGTCGCTAAGACATAACGAAAAACACTTATAAAACGAGTTAAAAAAACTTTTAAAAAGTTGTTGACACGAGTTAGATGAGATGTTAAGATAAAGAAGTCGCTGAAAAACGACGAATGATATGAACCTTGAAAACTGAACAAGCAAAACGTAATCGATATAGTTTCTAAGTTAACTTAAGTTAACGGTTGAAACGAAAATTTTGGACATCAAAATTGATGCCAGCAAAACAATTTGAGCTAATCAAATTTCTTTTATGGAGAGTTTGATCCTGGCTCAGGACGAACGCTGGCGGCGTGCCTAATACATGCAAGTCGAGCGAACAGAGAAGGAGCTTGCTCCTTTGACGTTAGCGGCGGACGGGTGAGTAACACGTGGGCAACCTACCCTATAGTTTGGGATAACTCCGGGAAACCGGGGCTAATACCGAATAATCTGTTTTACTTCATGGTGAAACACTGAAAGACGGTTTCGGCTGTCGCTATAGGATGGGCCCGCGGCGCATTAGCTAGTTGGTGAGGTAACGGCTCACCAAGGCGACGATGCGTAGCCGACCTGAGAGGGTGATCGGCCACACTGGGACTGAGACACGGCCCAGACTCCTACGGGAGGCAGCAGTAGGGAATCTTCCACAATGGGCGAAAGCCTGATGGAGCAACGCCGCGTGAGTGAAGAAGGATTTCGGTTCGTAAAACTCTGTTGTAAGGGAAGAACAAGTACAGTAGTAACTGGCTGTACCTTGACGGTACCTTATTAGAAAGCCACGGCTAACTACGTGCCAGCAGCCGCGGTAATACGTAGGTGGCAAGCGTTGTCCGGAATTATTGGGCGTAAAGCGCGCGCAGGTGGTTTCTTAAGTCTGATGTGAAAGCCCACGGCTCAACCGTGGAGGGTCATTGGAAACTGGGAGACTTGAGTGCAGAAGAGGATAGTGGAATTCCAAGTGTAGCGGTGAAATGCGTAGAGATTTGGAGGAACACCAGTGGCGAAGGCGACTATCTGGTCTGTAACTGACACTGAGGCGCGAAAGCGTGGGGAGCAAACAGGATTAGATACCCTGGTAGTCCACGCCGTAAACGATGAGTGCTAAGTGTTAGGGGGTTTCCGCCCCTTAGTGCTGCAGCTAACGCATTAAGCACTCCGCCTGGGGAGTACGGTCGCAAGACTGAAACTCAAAGGAATTGACGGGGGCCCGCACAAGCGGTGGAGCATGTGGTTTAATTCGAAGCAACGCGAAGAACCTTACCAGGTCTTGACATCCCGTTGACCACTGTAGAGATATGGTTTTCCCTTCGGGGACAACGGTGACAGGTGGTGCATGGTTGTCGTCAGCTCGTGTCGTGAGATGTTGGGTTAAGTCCCGCAACGAGCGCAACCCTTGATCTTAGTTGCCATCATTTAGTTGGGCACTCTAAGGTGACTGCCGGTGACAAACCGGAGGAAGGTGGGGATGACGTCAAATCATCATGCCCCTTATGACCTGGGCTACACACGTGCTACAATGGACGATACAAACGGTTGCCAACTCGCGAGAGGGAGCTAATCCGATAAAGTCGTTCTCAGTTCGGATTGTAGGCTGCAACTCGCCTACATGAAGCCGGAATCGCTAGTAATCGCGGATCAGCATGCCGCGGTGAATACGTTCCCGGGCCTTGTACACACCGCCCGTCACACCACGAGAGTTTGTAACACCCGAAGTCGGTGAGGTAACCTTTTGGAGCCAGCCGCCGAAGGTGGGATAGATGATTGGGGTGAAGTCGTAACAAGGTAGCCGTATCGGAAGGTGCGGCTGGATCACCTCCTTTCTAAGGATATTTTCGGAATACAAACCTTGGGTTTGTAAGATTACGTTTTGCGTTCAGTTTTGAAGGTTCATCATTAAGATGAAACACTTCAAAACTTGTTCTTTGAAAACTGGATAAAACGACATTGAAATTGTAACAAACACATTTATTTTTAAATTAAGTTTTTTAGGCTTAATAACATTAATAAGGTTTCGAGATACGAGTAAGACAAGGAAGCGATTGAGTGAGAGAAGGAGCGTACCTCTGTACGTGACTGAACGAGCGAATGAAGCTGACGATGGATTACGATGTATATCGGAAGCTGTAGGTTAAGTTATTAAGGGCGCACGGCGAATGCCTTGGCACTAGGAGCCGAAGAAGGACGGCACTAACACCGATATGCTTCGGGGAGCTGTAAGTGAGCTTTGATCCGGAGATTTCCGAATGGGGGAACCCACTACGTTTAATCGCGTAGTATCTTGACGTGAATACATAGCGTCTTGAAGGCAGACCCAGGGAACTGAAACATCTAAGTACCTGGAGGAAGAGAAAGAAAAATCGATTCCCTGAGTAGCGGCGAGCGAAACGGGAAGAGCCCAAACCAAGAGGCTTGCCTCTTGGGGTTGTAGGACACTCTATACGGAGTTACAAAGGAATGAGTTAGATGAAGCGACTTGGAAAGGTCCGCCAGAGCAGGTAAAAGCCCTGTAGTCGAAAGTTTATTCCCTCCAGAGTGGATCCTGAGTACGGCGGAACACGTGAAATTCCGTCGGAATCCGGGAGGACCATCTCCCAAGGCTAAATACTACCTAGTGACCGATAGTGAACCAGTACCGTGAGGGAAAGGTGAAAAGCACCCCGGAAGGGGAGTGAAAGAGATCCTGAAACCGTGTGCCTACAAGTAGTTAGAGCCCGTTAATGGGTGATAGCGTGCCTTTTGTAGAATGAACCGGCGAGTTACGATTACGTGCGAGGTTAAGCTTTAGAAGGCGGAGCCGCAGCGAAAGCGAGTCTGAATAGGGCGAATTAGTACGTGGTCGTAGACCCGAAACCAGGTGATCTACCCATGTCCAGGGTGAAGGTGAGGTAACACTTACTGGAGGCCCGAACCCACGCACGTTGAAAAGTGCGGGGATGAGGTGTGGGTAGCGGAGAAATTCCAATCGAACTTGGAGATAGCTGGTTCTCTCCGAAATAGCTTTAGGGCTAGCCTCGTGATGAGAATACTGGAGGTAGAGCACTGTTTGGACTAGGGGGCCATCCCGGTTTACCGAATTCAGACAAACTCCGAATGCCAGATATTTATACACGGGAGTCAGACTGCGAGTGATAAGATCCGTAGTCAAAAGGGAAACAGCCCAGACCACCAGCTAAGGTCCCAAAGTAATCGTTAAGTGGAAAAGGATGTGGCGTTGCACAGACAACCAGGATGTTGGCTTAGAAGCAGCCATCATTTAAAGAGTGCGTAATAGCTCACTGGTCGAGTGACGCTGCGCCGAAAATGTATCGGGGCTAAACGATTCACCGAAGCTGTGGATTGACATCTATGATGTCAGTGGTAGGAGAGCGTTCTAAGTGCGTTGAAGTCAGACCGGAAGGACTGGTGGAGCGCTTAGAAGTGAGAATGCCGGTATGAGTAGCGAAAGACGGGTGAGAATCCCGTCCACCGTATGACTAAGGTTTCCTGAGGAAGGCTCGTCCGCTCAGGGTTAGTCGGGACCTAAGCCGAGGCCGATAGGCGTAGGCGATGGACAACAGGTTGATATTCCTGTACCACCTCCTCACCGTTTGAGAAATGGGGGGACGCAGTAGGATAGGGTAAGCGCGCCGTTGGTTGTGCGCGTCCAAGCAGTAAGGCGTGTGTGTAGGCAAATCCGCACACTGTAACGTTGAGCTGTGATGGCGAGTCCGTATGGACGAAGTTCCTGATTTCACACTGCCAAGAAAAGCCTCTATCGAGGTGAGAGGTGCCCGTACCGCAAACCGACACAGGTAGTCGAGGAGAGAATCCTAAGGTGTGCGAGAGAACTCTCGTTAAGGAACTCGGCAAAATGACCCCGTAACTTCGGGAGAAGGGGTGCTCTTGAGCGTGCAAGCGCATGAGAGCCGCAGTGAATAGGCCCAGGCGACTGTTTAGCAAAAACACAGGTCTCTGCAAAACCGTAAGGTGACGTATAGGGGCTGACGCCTGCCCGGTGCTGGAAGGTTAAGAGGAGTGGTTAGCGCAAGCGAAGCTGCGAATTGAAGCCCCAGTAAACGGCGGCCGTAACTATAACGGTCCTAAGGTAGCGAAATTCCTTGTCGGGTAAGTTCCGACCCGCACGAAAGGCGTAACGATCTGGGCACTGTCTCAACGAGAGACTCGGTGAAATTATAGTACCTGTGAAGATGCAGGTTACCCGCGACAGGACGGAAAGACCCCGTGGAGCTTTACTGTAGCCTGATATTGAATTTTGGTACAACTTGTACAGGATAGGTAGGAGCCAGAGATCTCGGAGCGCCAGCTTCGAAGGAGGCGTCGGTGGGATACTACCCTGGTTGTATTGAAATTCTAACCCATGCCCCTTAGCGGGGCAGGAGACAGTGTCAGGCGGACAGTTTGACTGGGGCGGTCGCCTCCTAAAAGGTAACGGAGGCGCCCAAAGGTTCCCTCAGAATGGTTGGAAATCATTCGTAGAGTGTAAAGGCACAAGGGAGCTTGACTGCGAGACCTACAAGTCGAGCAGGGTCGAAAGACGGGCTTAGTGATCCGGTGGTTCCGCATGGAAGGGCCATCGCTCAACGGATAAAAGCTACCCCGGGGATAACAGGCTTATCTCCCCCAAGAGTCCACATCGACGGGGAGGTTTGGCACCTCGATGTCGGCTCATCGCATCCTGGGGCTGTAGTCGGTCCCAAGGGTTGGGCTGTTCGCCCATTAAAGCGGTACGCGAGCTGGGTTCAGAACGTCGTGAGACAGTTCGGTCCCTATCCGTCGTGGGCGTAGGAAATTTGAGAGGAGCTGTCCTTAGTACGAGAGGACCGGGATGGACACACCGCTGGTGTACCAGTTGTCTTGCCAAAGGCATCGCTGGGTAGCTATGTGTGGACGGGATAAGTGCTGAAAGCATCTAAGCATGAAGCCCCCCTCAAGATGAGATTTCCCATTACGCAAGTAAGTAAGATCCCTCAAAGACGATGAGGTAGATAGGTTCGAGGTGGAAGTGTGGTGACACATGGAGCTGACGAATACTAATCGATCGAGGACTTAACCAAAAATGTTTGAAACATTCAATGAACCGTTTATCCAGTTTTGAAAGAATAAAAAAGTATTTCTTAAATACTTGTAATTATAATAATA
Source organism: Lysinibacillus sp. 38-6 (assembly GCF_046245175.1). Lineage (GTDB taxonomy): Bacteria > Bacillota > Bacilli > Bacillales_A > Planococcaceae > Lysinibacillus. Next base: position 2,612,728 of record NZ_CP176417.1, on the reverse strand, counting down.
TATGTTATAATAAATAATGTCTTTCAAATAGTCTAGTGATGATGGCAAAGAGGTCACACCCGTTCCCATACCGAACACGGAAGTTAAGCTCTTTAGCGCCGATGGTAGTTGGGGGCTTCCCCCTGTGAGAGTAGGACGTCGCTAGGCTATACATACTAAAATTATTCCGAAGTAGCTCAGTTGGTAGTAGCACCTGACTGTTAATCAGGTTGTCGCAGGTTCGAGTCCTGCCTTCGGAGCCATTCTTGGAGAGTTGTCCGAGTGGCCGAAGGAGCACGATTGGAAATCGTGTAGGCGGTTAACACTGTCTCAAGGGTTCAAATCCCTTACTCTCCGCCAGCACTTTAGGATCCCAATCATAAAGTGGCCCCTTGGTCAAGCGGTTAAGACACCGCCCTTTCACGGCGGTAACACGGGTTCGAATCCCGTAGGGGTCACCATTTATAACGAATACCCAGATGGAGGATTAGCTCAGCTGGGAGAGCATCTGCCTTACAAGCAGAGGGTCGGCGGTTCGAGCCCGTCATCCTCCACCATTTTTAAAAATTAAATTAGTATTGTCGCGGGGTGGAGCAGTGGTAGCTCGTCGGGCTCATAACCCGAAGGTCACAGGTTCAAATCCTGTCTCCGCAACCAAAATGGTCCCGTGGTGTAGCGGTTAACATGCCTGCCTGTCACGCAGGAGATCGCCGGTTCGATCCCGGTCGGGACCGCCATTTTAAATAATAAATATGGGTCAGTAGCTCAGTTGGTAGAGCATTAGATTGAAGCTCTAAGTGTCGGCGGTTCGATTCCGTCCTGACCCATCTTGTTTTTTGCCGGTTTAGCTCAGCAGGTAGAGCAACTGACTTGTAATCAGTAGGTCGTGGGTTCGATTCCTATAGCCGGCACCATGTTTTCCCGGAGGGGTAGCGAAGTGGCTAAACGCGGCGGACTGTAAATCCGCTCCTTAGGGTTCGGCGGTTCGAATCCGTCCCCCTCCACCAGTTTTTTTATTTAATAGGGGCATAGTTCAACGGTAGAATAGAGGTCTCCAAAACCTTTGGTGTGGGTTCGATTCCTACTGCCCCTGCCAATTAATTTTATGGCGGTTGTGGCGAAGTGGTTAACGCACCGGATTGTGGTTCCGGCATTCGTGGGTTCGATTCCCATCAGTCGCCCCATTTAATATAAAATTAAAATTAAAACTATAAAGCAGTGGCGATTGTGGCGAAGTGGTTAACGCACCGGATTGTGGTTCCGGCATTCGTGGGTTCGATTCCCATCAGTCGCCCCATTGTTGGGGTATAGCCAAGCGGTAAGGCAACGGATTTTGATTCCGTCATGCCTAGGTTCGAATCCTAGTACCCCAGCCATTTATGCGGAAGTAGTTCAGTGGTAGAACACCACCTTGCCAAGGTGGGGGTCGCGAGTTCGAACCTCGTCTTCCGCTCCAATAATATGGCGGCATAGCCAAGTGGTAAGGCACAGGTCTGCAACACCTTTATCACCGGTTCAAATCCGGTTGCCGCCTCCATATTTTTTCTTAATCGGATACTCCGATTTTTTTTATCTCTAAAGTATTATGCCGGTGTGGCGGAATTGGCAGACGCGCACGACTCAAAATCGTGTTCCTTTGGAGTGTCGGTTCGACCCCGACCACCGGTATCCAAAGTATATAAAAAAGATCTCAACACAGTTGTTGAGGTCTTTTTTCGTTTTTAAATAATAGCAAATATTAAGTGCAATAAAATAAACTAGAAATAATAAAGTTTGTATATTCAGAATTATTTATATGTTATACTATTTTTGATGTTAGGGCTGGAGGTAATACTTATGAAAAATAAACTATTATCCTTGTTACTACTCCTAGCAGCTATTTTTTATTACTGGACGCCTTTACAAATATATTTAGCGATTATGCAATGTTGAAAAAGATAGTTGCTGTCGTGGCTTATTTGTATAGCAGGAACTTTAATTTATTCTTCAAAAATAGGAGGGCAATAAATTGGGTAGAGTAATAGGATTTGAACTAAATAGTCAAGAGCCTGAAAAAGCAGCGGATTTTTATTCTAAAGTTTTTGCTTGGGAAATTGCTGAGCCTCGTTGGGATTACTGGGCTGTGACGACAGGTGCTAGCGAGCAAAATGGAATCAACGGTGGGATTGGTAAAGGTCCAAGTGATTATCCACATGGAATACGCGTGCAAATCGAAGTAGATTCGATGGATGAGTCTATAGCAAAAGCGATGGACAATGGAGCTAATATAGTCAGAGACAAAATGGAATTTGATGATTTTTATCTTGCCTATTTAGTGGATCCTACTGGGCTAGGTTTTGCTTTAATTCAAAATAAAAAATAATACTATGAACACCCCTGCAAAGCTTTGCAGGGGGTTTTTTTATTTAACAAATGCTAGTGTAAACGTTTTTTCAATAGGGTATGGAATGATGAGAAAACTATTAAAAAAGTACTTTTAGTTAATATTTGTTTTGCTAGATGAATAGGATAACAAAGACGAGAAAAATATAGGGGGAATGGTATGAAGACAATAAGTAGAATCTTGATTGTAGTTTTAATGTTTGGGTTATTACAAATCCAGTCTGCATATGCGGCTAGCTTTAAAGATGTGTCAGCTGACAATACGTTAAGTACGGAAATAGATTATTTAGTAGAGAAAGGGATTATTAAAGGGTATCCTAATGGCACGTTTAAACCGAATGATTATGTAACAAGGGCACAGGTAGCTGTTATGTTAACGCGTGCGTTAGGATTGAAAACAACGAACGTCAAAAATCCGAAGTATCAAGATGTTCCGACATCCCATATTTACTATAAAGAAATTGCTGCTACACAAAATGTGGGAATATTTGATGCAGCAAAGAAATTTAATCCGAATGGGACGTTGTCGAGAGCTGATATGGCCATTGTTTTGCAACGTGCCTTTAAATTAACAGGAACAAGCCCTTATTATTTTACAGATGTTACGGAAAAGACACCTGGTTATAAAGAAATAGTAGCAGTAGCGAACAATAATATTTCAAGAGGATATCAAGATGGTTCATTTAAGCCGAAAATGCCGTTAACGCGTGCGCATTTTTCAGCATTTGTTGCTCGTGCAATGACCTTATCAAAGCCTAATTTACTAAAGGACCCTGCCTATCAATACAGCTATGCATATTATTCACCAGAAGATGGCCGAAGATATACATTAAACTATCAATACAGCCACAATGATAATAAAAATGATGTTTGGTCAATTACTAATACGACGAATAATAAGCAGTTTCAGGATGAATTATTATATTATGATGGCTTTGTCTATGCGCAAGCAATTGCTCAAGACTACAGCTCACATTACGATTTTTATATAGGGTTACCTCTTAGAATTGGTGTCATTGTTCACGAAGACGATGAAGGTCCTGTAAATGGTAATCGGATCACTGTTCAAACGACGAATGGAACGGTGCGAGCAGGCGGTGTTAATTATAAAAATGTAGCCATCTTAGAAGAAAGATTTAAATATATTGATGACGTGAAAACTTATTATTTTGTAGATGGCATTGGCTTAGTTAAGGAACTTCACGATGGGGAAGTTGTATACGAGCTACTAAAGCGAACAGCCAATTAGCAAGCCGCTTGAATACAAAGAGAAAGTGTTAGATCGACTAAAGTCAATCTAACACTTTTTATAATGCCTTATTGTAGTAAGTTATAGCTCTCAGCTTGCACGGGCTGCTATCATTCACTCATTTTAAGATTTATATGAAAATACCGTTGAAGTGCTTGCAGCCATTCCTTCTCAGTATGTGTTGTATAAGTTGTTACTGAGTGCCCTTCATATATTCGGAATTCATGATTGAACATCGTATGTCGACCGGAAGGCGTCCGAATCATGGCAATTTTGTTTTTTTGCTGAGAAAGCCTTGGGGCAAAGTTGGCATCGTTCGCTTCATCAGTAAAGTTATAAAGCAGGCGCCATTGATGGGGTTTTTGCTCATATAGCATCCAACCGTATTTGTCATCCCATTCGACTTTGTAAAGCTCATTTCCTTCACGATGTTCGTGCCCAGCAATTAACGGCACTGGTTTACATGGCGCAAGCGCACCTACTCCAACGTCCGAAATATATGATCTACCGTTATAGTGAACGAGGAGGAGCTGGTGCATAGGGACATCTTCAATAGGCGTATGTGCATCGATATTGCGCCAAAATTGAGCATAGCGGTTTGTTACAGAAAAACCGAGCTCACGAAGTAGCCAGCTATATAAAATATTAAGTTCAAAGCAATTGCCTCCGCGTTGTTGAACAATCATTTTTTGAAAAAGATCAGGAATAGCGAAGGAAATGTTACGTTTCAAGGCGACGTCTAAATTTTCATAAGGTATAGCGTGGAGATGTTTCGTTTGTAACTGACCAAGTAACTGAATAGAAGGTTCAATAGATCCTTGAAATTGAAGATAGTTTAAATATTGTTGTATTTGTGAATTCATAAAATCGCCTCACTTCCTTACTAAATAACATAACCGAAATGATAATAGAATACACGAAAAAATTTGAAAAAGAAAATAATAGAAATGAAGCTAAATAACTTGTAAAATTAATATATTCACTACTAGATAGTAATGAATTTCCCATTTTTAGTGAAAAATAACGATTCTAAAGGTAGGTATATGAATGACGAACGGAATAAAGTGGATAGAAGTAAATTCGTACGATGAAATGAGTAGCGTAGCGGCACATATTTTTACTGAGCAACTACAAGCTAAACCAGCTAGCATTTTAGGGCTAGCAACAGGTGGATCACCAGTTGGCATGTATAAAGAGTTAGTGAAACATTATCAAGCTGGTAACGTGTCTTTTAAAGATGTTATCACATTTAATCTAGATGAGTATGTAGGGATAGAACAAACTAGCCCAGCCAGCTATTGGACGTTTATGCATGAAAATTTATTTAATCATGTGGATATTAACGAAGAAAATATACATTTACCAAATGGCAAGGTACAAGATTTAGACGCTGAATGTGTGGCCTATGATGCACGTATCGCAGAAGCTGGTGGTATCGACTTGCAGTTGCTTGGTATCGGGGTAAATGGACATATCGGCTTCAATGAGCCAGGTACGTCATTTGATTCGCTTACAAACATTGTAGAACTGACACCATCAACACGAACTGAAAATGCAATTTATTTTGATCATCCGGATGAAGTACCTACACATGCCATTACAATGGGTATTCAATCAATCATGAATGCAAAGGCAATTGTGTTAATTGCTTTTGGTGAAAAGAAGTTAGAAGCTATAGAAAAATTAAAAAGCGGGGAAGTAACGGAAGCATTCCCAGCGAGCAGATTATTACATCATCCAAATGTAACGATTATTTATGGTGGTACAAAATAAAATGTGAAGGTGTAGACTTTATTTTATAGTCTACGCTTTTTATTTGTCCTGATAAATGATGCTTCTATGCTAGAATGAGAGGTAGGATAGGAGGGGGAACATGATAAGTACAGTAGCACATTTAGAAAAAGGCGATACAGTGGGCCTTGTTTGTTTGTCTAGTCTTGTGGAACCGGAGAAATTAGGAAAGGCTTTAGCTTTTCTAGATGAGTTAGGCCTCCGCTATAAAATAGGGGATACGATCACAGCAAAGCACGACTACTTAGCAGGTAGTGATGATGTAAGACTTGCGGATTTTCATGCAATGGTTAAAGACCCCGAGGTGAAGGCGATTTTTTGTGTCAAAGGTGGCTACGGTTCTGCCCGTATTGCTGGCAAAATTGATTATGAGTTACTCGCGGAAAATCCAAAAATTTTCTGGGGCTTCTCTGACCTTACATATTTGCATTGTGCCATCAATGAATACGCAAATATCGCGACCTTCCATGGACCATTGTTAATGGCTGCAGATAAAATGGATGATTTATCGAAAAAGATGTTTTTACAGTTGTTTTCTCCAATTGAAATACAGTATACAGAAGCGATTTCTCCATTAACAACAATTGCTTCAGGGGTTGCGCGTGGACCCATAATAGGTGGTAATTTACAACGTTTAGTTAGCACGTTAGGCACTAAATTTGAAGTTCGTACTGAAGGTAGAATTTTATTGATTGAAGATATTGCAGAAACAATACCACGAATTGATGCTATGTTGCAGCAATTAAAGCAAGCAAGAAAGCTAGAACAATTAGCAGGTGTAGTGATTGGTTCCTTTACGCAAACCGAAGCAAATGACGAGGCGTTGCTAACGTTAATGAAAGAGTATTTTAGTAATTTAGGAATACCTGTCGTAGCAGGCTTTAAAATCGGCCATGAAGCAACAAATATAGCAATCCCATTAGGAGTCGATGCAATTTTAGACGCGCAGGAAAAAGTGCTACGTCTTTTACCGGGTGTACATTAAATTGTTTGGAAATTGTGTGAGAATTGTGTGAGTGCCTGGCACTTGCTAAAAAATCCACTTTACATTCCGCGGCATAGTGTAAGCCGCAGAAGTGAAAGTGGATTTTTTCTTAGTATTAAAAGTTTGAAAATTCAAAATTGTTTGGGTGCCTGGCACCGAGATTAGTAAGGTTCTGCATCGTGGCCTTTGTCAACGGCATCTTTAGGGGCTTGAGCGCCATCAATATTACCGAGAGGCTTTGCAGAAGATGCATTTGTTTGTGCGACTTGTAAGCCTTCATTTAGTAAGCGACCGTATTCTTCATCTGCCTCCGAAGCTAATGCAATCATCGCCTCCTGTATGGCTATATTACAAGTCGATAAATCCCGAATTAAGTTTTCTAATAGTTCATCGCGTTCCCATTGCTCAAAATTGCGATAGGTTTCACCAGCTTGCTTCGTATTACTTTGACGATCAATCGATTCGCGCACTAAATTTCCTTCTATATAGGGTGTGTATTCTTTCGCTGTTTGAGCAGCTTCTTTTAAACCATTTAACATAGACGGCTCATAGTTAACATGTGGATTTTGTCCAGGTGCTAGATCGCGTTTATACATCATTTGTCCACCGCTTTGGTTAGTCGCTACTCGCTTTTTCGGCGCATTGATAGGTAGTTGTAAATAGTTGGCGCCAACTCGATGACGCTGTGTATCGGAATAGGAGAACGTACGACCTTGAAGCATTTTATCGTCTGAGAAATCTAAGCCATCCACGAGGACACCCGTTCCGAAAGTAGCTTGTTCAACTTCAGCAAAATAGTCTTCGGGGTTTTTATTTAATACCATTTTTCCGACTGGATACCAGGGGAACTTGTCATTTGGCCATAGTTTTGTATCATCCAGTGGATCAAAATCAAGTTCAGGATGAGGACCATCCTCCATAATTTGTACATTTAACTCCCATTCAGGATAATCTTCACGTTTAATGGCATCATATAAATCTTGTGTGGCATGGTTAAAGTTCTTTTGTTGAATTTCTTCAGCTTCTTTTTGTGTTAAGTTTTTAATGCCTTGCAATGGCTCCCAGTGGTATTTGACAAGAACAGCTTTACCCTCGCTATTCACCCATTTATACGTATTCACACCCGAACCTTGCATCATCCGGTAATTGGCTGGGATGCCCCAAGGTGAATACACAAAGGTTACCATATGGAAGGTTTCTGGAGAACTTGCACAGAAATCAAAGAAGCGTTCAACATCTTGAATATTTGTAATAGGATCTGGCTTAAAAGCATGAATCATATCTGGAAATTTCATGGCATCACGGATAAAGAAGATTTTTAGATTGTTGCCAACTAAATCCCAGTTTCCGTCTTCTGTATAAAACTTGACAGCAAAGCCGCGCGGATCACGTAATGTTTCCGGTGAATGTCCACCATGAATAACCGTAGAGAAGCGGACGAAAACAGGTGTTTGTTTGCCTTTATCCTGAAATACTTTTGCTCTTGTATAGTTAGAAATAGGCTCATCGCCAACAACTCCATATGTTTCGAAGTAGCCATGTGCACCAGCCCCACGCGCATGTACAACACGTTCAGGAACTCTTTCTCGGTCAAAGTGGCTTATTTTTTCAAGGAAATCATAATTTTCAAGCGTTGCAGGCCCTCGATTGCCGACTGTTCGTAAATTTTGATTGTTGGTCACCGGATGACCTTGGCGATTGGTTAATGTATCATCTTTTTCATGAGAATGGTTCATTACTATTGCTCCTTCCAATTGTACTAAACAAAGTTTGTCCAAGTGATTGGCAAAATAGACATAAAAAACTCTCCTACACACATGGTGTAAGAGAGTCTTCAGATGGCTTTTTCAAATATCATATGATTGTGTTTTGTTATGCCTTTGCCAATGGTTGGTTATAGGTCATCGGTCATAAAGTAACAGGTCACATGTTATTGGTTTAAAGTAAGTCTACCTAAGTAGTTTTGAAAAACAGCCATCCGACTCGGTTTGGAGTCTCACCGCCCCGAGCTTAGAAATAGCGAGAATCGTCAAATTGTATTTCTACGCTATAGTTTTTGGCATTAATCAAATTAGAAAGTTTATGTGCATCTTTTTCGAGTTGAAGTGAACGTTCACGATACGCATCTGGCTCGAACATGGCAATTTCATATAACATTGTGCCTTCACCATAGCCCATACGTACAGTTTCTTTTTCATGTGTGCCCAAGTGTTTACAAAGTTCGGCTTCAGCGCGAAGTTGTGAAGCTAGTTCAATGGCCTCTACAAGTGCAAGCTGCTCGCCTTTAAAGTCAACTTTGTTCTGAATATTCGCCTCATAGACAAGGCGATCTAATGTTCTAATATCAAGACGTACTTGCGCTAGCTCACTTTCAATAACAGTCATAGCGCGATTACTCGTTTTAGGTGCTTGTCCTTTTTCAACCGTTACAAAGGCACTGCGATGTAGCTCATTAATAAGTTCCTGAACCTTTTTTGCTAAAATGCTTTTCAGTTTAACTGCTTCTGCAAGATTAATCATGAAAACACGTCCTTTATAAAGTAATTGATGGCGTAGCATTTGTTAACAAAGCTATCTGATAGTCTCCACCATGAATTTGATTGAACATTTTACCGGCTGAGGCAAGAAGCTTGTGGGCATCTTCAGTTGAAAGGGAAGGGCGGAGATAGAAAATATGTAGCGCTTCTGTTGTCTCCTCAGAAACAGCCGTACGTTTTGAATCGACATATGGAGAACCAAATGGCCCCTCCGCATCACGACTAAACATAATATGATTTAGCGTATTGAAACGCCCATTTAAGCCTTCATAGCTTGTTTCCTCATTGCCAAGTGCAATTTCTACATTACCTTGAAGATGAGCTATATCATAGATACCAACTGGAATTTCGTATTGAAGAGAGAAAAAATTATTTAAATCGACACCAGAATGGAAAGGTGTTAAATAATTTTGCTTACTCACTCGACGCATTAAGCTTTCAGCAGCGTGACGATAACGATTCGGATCTGCGCCAAGTTGTTTCCAAAGTTGTCGCCATTCTGCAATACCTTTACGTTCGCTTACAGGTTGGTCCTGCATTTCTAAATAAAGATTTTCTTGATATAATTGCATGCGACCTTTAATCATTTGGGGCGATTCTGCTACGACAATTTTGGTATAATGAATAATGCCGATTTTCAGCTCTGGAAGTTGCGTTAACAACGATGGATTCAGTGATACTTCCATATAAAATCACCTACTTTATTTATTTTAATTATTATATCATGTAAGGAGTTGGAAATAAAATGAACATACATGACCTGCAACGAGAATTTGTGGCGTATGCAATGTCCATTGGCGTTGATAAAATAGGTTTCACAACGGCAGCTCCATTTACAGAATTAAAGAATAGACTGCGTCGCCAGCAGGAGCTTGGTTTCCAATCAGGTTTTGAAGAGAGCGATATTGAAAAACGAACGGAACCGCTTCAATTGCTAGAAGATGCAGAAAGTATTGTGGCGATAGCTGTCGCGTACCCTTCTCGAATTAAAGATGCACCTGTAGGCAAAAAGGGAGCACGACGTGGCATATTTTGCAGAGCTTCTTGGGGCGTCGATTATCATACAGCATTACGTCAGCGCTTAGCATTACTAGCCGCCTGGCTGGAGGAACGAGTGCCCAATGTGCGCATTGAGTCGATGGTAGATACAGGTGCGCTTGTTGATAGGGCGGTAGCTGAGCGTGCGGGTATTGGTTGGAGCGGGAAAAACTGCTCGATTATTACACCGGAGTTTGGTTCGTATGTCTATTTAGGAGAGCTCGTTACGAATATCCCTTTTGCACCAGATAAACCAATAGAAGATGAATGTGGTGATTGTCGCTTATGTTTGGATGTTTGTCCAACAGGTGCACTAATCGAAGGTGGGCAGCTAAATGCTCAGCGATGTATCGCCTTTTTAACACAAACGAAAGGTTATCTTCCAGACGAATTCCGCTCACATATTGGCAATCGTTTATATGGCTGTGATACTTGCCAAACCGTTTGTCCAAAAAATAAAGGCAAGATTAATTGGATACATGAGGAGTTTAAGCCTGATCCAGAGCTTGCCAAGCCATTACTAACACCTCTTTTAACGATTTCCAATCGAGAGTTTAAAGAAAAGTTTGGACATGTTTCCGGCTCCTGGCGAGGTAAAAAGCCGATACAACGTAATGCCATTTTAGCGTTAGCACACTTTAAAGAGGAAGCGGCCGTACCTGATTTAGTTGGACTTTTGACAAAAGATGAACGACCAGTGATTCGCGGAACGGCAGCATGGGCATTAGGCAAGATTGGTGGGGAGCAAGCGGAAAAAGCTTTACTCACTGCACAGGAGAAAGAACAAGATGCGGAAGTCCTCGTGGAAATAAATAAAGGATTACAATTTTTTAGCTAAGGAAGTGTTTCGTTATGCCATTGCATATCGTTTTATATCAACCAGAAATTCCAGCAAATACAGGAAACATTGCACGTACTTGTGCTGGTACCAATACCTCACTACATTTAATTCGTCCACTTGGCTTTTCAACAGACGATAAAATGCTGAAACGTGCAGGCTTAGATTATTGGCATAGTGTCAACGTCGTCTATCACGATTCACTTGAGGACTTTTTAGAAGCATCTAAAAATGGTGATGTCTATTTAATTGAAACGTACAGTGAAGAACCGTTTACTACGCATGATTTTAGTAATAAGGATCGGGACATTTACTTTATGTTTGGCAAAGAAACGACCGGTTTACCAAAGGATTTTGCTTATGAGCGCAAAGACATGTGCCTCCGAATTCCGCAAAGTGAACATGTGCGTTCTTTGAATTTATCGAATACAGCTGCGATTGTTATTTATGAGGCTCTACGCCAACAGGGCTACCCTGGTTTACATTAGAAAAGAGAAAAGTGTTAGATTGATTCGATCAATCTAACACTTTTTTGCTGTACGGCGAGTGATTTTTGCAGTTTTACCGGCGATATCCACAGTGCTATCAGCGATTCGGTGACTTCTATCAGCGATAGCCATAGTGGAGTGCCTGGCACTTAGTTTAGATAGCTAGCGTAGTATCGGCTTTCTAAAGCGTAAAAATCCACTGCGCTTTCCGCGGGCACGACGTAAGCCACAACCGTCGCAGTCGCGCCGCCTGTTGCGTCTAAAGTTCCGTGCGTTCTGAGCAGGAGTCTTCGTGGATTTTTACTTGGTAAATCATTAATACATGGCTAGCATGGGCAATATATTGGCACCCGCCAACAAAGATTAAGTTATTCTTTTAGCTCTTTATTGACTGCTGGCATAATCTGCGTGCCTAGTAGTTCAATAGATTTAGCCACTTGTTTAAATGGTACGGCACCAATATCAAGCTGTGCCATAAAACGTGAATGACCGAATAGTTCATGCTGCATTAAAATCTTTTCAATTATTTCATTCGGGCTACCGACAAATAGTGCATTATGTCCAGCCGTCATATTGTCAAAGCCTTCTTTAGATAAGTGATAGCGCATACCGCGTTGTGCATTCACATAGTGCCAATAATTTGAATAATGCGGATAAAACTCTTCCTTAGCCTGTGCTAAACTGTCGGCAAAGTAAGCATGCCCAGATACAGTAATTTTCGCTGTATTGTCATCATGACCTGCCTCTTGCAATGCTTCACGATACACATCAACTAAATGTTTAAAACGATTCGGATCTCCGCCTAAAATGGCTAAGTTAAGGCCAACGCCGTATCGTCCCGCACGAATAGCACTTTCCGGTGTACCACCCACGCCAATATGGATGGGGATTTCACGATTAGCGCGCGGTGCGATGTCAGCATTTTGAAGTGATGTGCGATATTGTCCGCTCCACGTTACACGCGCTTCTTTGTTTAGTTTTAATAGTAAGGCTAAGTTTTCCTCAAATAATGCGTCGTAATTATCAACATCATAGCCGAATAGCGGGAAAGATTCGATAAAGGCACCTCGTCCAGCGACGATTTCAGCGCGACCATTTGATAGTAAGTCCAGTGTTGCAAAATCTTCATACAGTCGTACTGGATCGACAGTGCTAAGAACAGTTGTCGTACTCATTAAATGAATGTTTTTTGTCCGCTGTGATAATGCTGATAATACGACAGGTACAGCTGAAACGGCATAATCTAAACGGTGATGCTCTCCAACACCAAACACTTGAAGACCAGCTTCATCAGCTAGTTGTCCATATTGCATTACTTCATCGAGTCGTTCCTTAGCGGTAGGCGTATAGCCATCCACAGGATTTTGCCCGATATCTGCTAACGTATATATACCAAACTCCATAAGATAACCTCCTTAATATTTCAGTAAAATAACATTACCAGCAGGATCTTCAGTTTGGAAGCCGTCATCAATAGTAAGAACAGGCGCCCCTAGTTGGCGTAAATTTTCTTTTAATGTATGTGCTTGCACTTCATTATCTAAGCGAAGTGTATATGTTTTTAAACCAATTTGATTTTCTCCAAGCTTTGGTGCGCCTTCTGAATACCAAGTATTTAAGCCGATATGATGATGATAACGGCCCGTGGAAATAAATAATGCTTGCTTACCATAGCGAGTGACAATGTCAAAGCCTAAGCCTTTTGTATAAAATTCCTCTGCGGCAGCTAAGCTTGAAACGGATAAATGAATATGACCCATGACCGTATTTGCAGGTAGTCCGTCCCATACACCATTCGCTTCATCTAATATTGAAGAAATATTAAGCGGCTCAGTTACCATATACACTTGGTCTGCGTGCCAAGTCCAGTCACTTGCAGGGCGGTCTACATAAATTTCAATACCATTTTCATCTGGATCATGCAAGTAAAGTGCTTCGCTTACATCGTGGTCTGATGCACCAAAGTACACGCCTGATTGTCGGAAATGAGTAATGATATTAGCTAAATCACGACGCGTTGGTAACAGTAATGCAAAGTGATAAAGACCACTTGTAGTGCGTGTTTTTTGTTCGACTGTTTGCAGTTGAACAATAGTGAGCAACGCAGTTTTTCCATCGGCGGTTAAAGTAGCTCGGTTCGATTGTTGTTGTAAAACTTTAAAGCCAATAATTTCTTGATAGTATGTTAATGAGCGTTGTAAATCACTTACTTTAATTTCAACATTTGTGACATATGTGTTCGGTTTTTCATGAAAATGCATAGTAGTAGTCCTCCAAATATAAGGTTATTAATAATTATCAAGTTACTTAATGTAAGTAAGTATATTTTATAAAGTATTGGAAGTCAAGCAATTGTTTTTTTCGCAAAAAAAAAGAAGTAACCGTAAGTGGCTACTTCTAATGAATAAGAAAATCACTAAGCATTCGAAAATACTTAGTGATTTTCTTGAGGTATTATTTGTCCGCTTTGTAGTCGCCTTCGTACCCAGCAGTGAAAATAGCAGCCAAGAAAGCAACAGTTACACCAATAATTAATAGTAACTTCATGGAAGAACCCTCCTCATGTTTATAAGCAAATCTCTTTTTAGTATAGCCTATCTACTTTGAAAATGAAACGACATTGCTAAATAAAATATGTCAGAAATGGTTCAGAACATAAGTTTTCGGGAAAACTATAAAAGAGGTGATAATAATGGAAAAAAAGGTCCCGAATATAGAAAACGGTACAATGGTGAGTAATTTTAAAGAGTTGCAAGATCTCGGCAAACAAATGGAGCATTTACGAGATGGTTTGGAACTCGCCGAGGATGATCGCATTGCTGACCCGATTCAAATAGACGATGAGCCGGAAGACAAGCAATAGTTGAATTCTGCGAAGCGGTGGAGTAATTCCGCGAAGCAAGGTAAGAATTCCACGGAGCAAGTCGAGAATTCCGCGGAGCAAGGTGAGAATTCCGCGAAGCAGAGCTGAGATTCCGCGAAGCAAGGTAAGAATTCCGCGGAACAAAGCGAGAATTCCGCGAAGCAGAGTGAGAATTCCGCGGAGCAGAGTGAGAATTCCGCGAAGCAAGGCGAGAATTCCGCGGAGCAAGGTGGATTCCGCGAAGCAGAGTGAGGATTCCGCGGAGCAAGGCGGAGATTCCGCGAAGCAACGGAGTAATTCCGCGAAGCAAGGCGAGAATTCCGCGGAGCAGAGGTAGAATTCCGCGGAGCAACGGAGTAATTCCGCGGAGCAAGGTGAGGATTCCGCGAAACAACGGAGTAATTCCGCGGAGCAGAGCAAGAATTCCGCGGAGCAAGGTAAGAATTCCGCGAAGCAAGGTGAGAATTCCGCGAAGCAGAACAAGAATTCCGCGAAACAGCGTAGTAATTCCGCGAAGCAAAGCGAGAATTCCGCGGAGCAAGGTGAGGATTCCGCGAAGCAGAGCAAGAATTCCGCGGAGCAGGGTGAGGATTCCGCGAAGCAACGGAGTAATTCCGCGGAACAAGGCAAGAATTCCGCGGAGCAGCGCAAGAATTCCGCGGAACAAGGCAAGAATTCCGCGAAGCAAGGTGAGAATTCCGCGAAGCAGAGTAAGAATTCCGCGGAGCAGCGCAAGGATTCCGCGGAGCATGGCGAGAATTCCGCGAAGCAGAGGAGGAATTCCGCGAAGCAGAGTAAGAATTCCGCGGAGCAGAGCAAGAATTCCGCGAAGCAGAGAAAGGATTCTGCGAAGCAAGGTGAGAATTCCGCGAAACAGCGTAGTAATTCCGCGGAGCATAGCAAAATCCCTGTAACAGATACGAATTGCATTATTTTCAATCCAATGTTTTGTATAATAAAACTAGGAAAAGAAAGGGGCTGATGTTTTTGAATTTACAATCAACAAAAACGTTAACAAATGGTATTGAAATGCCTCGCTTTGGTCTAGGCGTATACAAAATGACAGAACGTGATGAAACGTTGCAAGCGATTGATAAAGCTTTGAAAGTTGGGTATCGCGCGATTGATACTGCTTCGTTATACGGTAATGAGGTAGAAGTGGGGGAGGCAATTCGCCATTCCGGCATTAAACGCGAGGATATTTTTGTCACGACAAAGGTTTGGAATACTGACCAAGGCTATGATGCAACGCTACGTGCTTTTGAAGTGTCATTAAAAAAATTAAATATGGATTATTTAGATTTATATTTAACGCATTGGGCTGTACCTGAAACATTTGAGGAAACATACAGAGCAATTGAACGATTGTATGATGAAAAGTTAATCCGAGCAACAGGTGTGTCGAATCATCATGAGCATCACCTAGAAAAGCTGTTAGCTAAAGCCAATATTGCGCCAATGGTCAATCAGGTCGAATTGCACCCATACTTACAACAAGATGCATTAAAGGCGTTTTGTGCAGAGCATGGAATAGCTGTTACAGCATGGTCACCGTTAGGTCGTGGAGGTGTGCTTGATAATCCGACCATTCTTGAAATTGCTCAAGAATTAGGGAAGTCTGCGGCACAAATCGTCCTGCGTTGGCATTTGCAAAAGGACACATTGATTATTCCAAAATCAGTGACGCCGAGTCGTATTGAGGAGAATGCGCAAATTTTTGATTTTGAATTAACGCAAGCTCAGATGGATAACATCGCAACGTTAAATCGGAATCATCGTTTTGGACAAGATCCAGATAATTTTAAGTTTAATTTTTAAACATAAAAATCCCGCTATCAAACTAGTTGAAGCGGGATTTTGTGTTTTATTATTTAGATTCTTTTACATAAGGAATGTAGTTAGAAAGCATTTTTGCCATATGTGCACGTGTAGCATTGTTATTAGGCATGAATTTGCCATTTGAACCGCTAGCAATCTTTAAATCTTGCATAAGTGCGATAGCGTCTTGTGTTTCTTTATTGTATTTAGAAATATCGCTGAAATCAGCAGTTAAGCCAGTTTTTGCATCATGTTGTAAGTTATAAGCACGTGCAAACATTAAAGCAAGTTGAGAACGAGTTACTTTTGCAGTAGGATTGAATTTGCCATTTTGACCTTGTACAATGCCTGCTTCTGCAAGTGCTGTAATCTCTTTTTGAGTTGCAGCTTCTAAACTAGTAATATCTGAGAATGTTGCTTCACCTTTTGCTTCAAGTTTTAATACGCGCGCAATAAATGATGCAGCTTGTGCACGAGTTAAGTTAGCATTTGGTGAATATGTTGTTGCTGAAGTGCCTTGTGTTAAATCACGGTAGTAAAGATCACGAACGTAACCTTCTGTTTCAGAACCTTTTGCGATATCTGTAAATGGAATAGTAGCGATAATGCGACCTTCCACTTTAGCGTCTACTGTTTTAAGCGTGTTTAAATGATCGATAAACATTTCAAAGTCAACTGTACCAGGCTCACTTACACGGCCATCTGCGTAAGCTTTTGCAAGTGTATCATAGCCGTCTCCACCTTTAGCAGTGAATGTGTTTGTTGCACCTTTATAGTATGCAGCTTTATCTAGCTCTTTACCGTTTAATTTAATAGATTTAACGCGTTTACCAGCTGGCGCTTTACCATCAAATTCTACTTGTAGACCAGAGAAATGAAGGAAGCCACCTGATTCTTTCGGGAATTCTTTTACACTATGTTCAGCAATTTCATAGAGTTCAGCACCTGTTAATTTAACGATACCAAGTGCATTACCGAAAGGCATGACTGTCATTACTTCACCAACAGTGATATCGCCAGCGTCAATGCTCGCACGAATACCGCCACCGTTTTGGAAAGCAAATTGTACTTCTGGGTCGATTTTTTTAGCGCCAGCAAGCATACCGTCTGTAATAACGTTACCTAGATTCGTTTCACCAGCACGAACACCCCAAAGTCCACGTTTACCATCAAGTACTGACACAGCAGTATTGCCTGTAGATTGTTGTTTAACTGCGGCAATTTTTTCGCTATATGGTGCTAATAATTTTGCTGCTTCAGCGTCAGCTGCTACAGGATTTTCTTTATTATTTAACGCATGTAATTGGCCGAAATATTCTACAACAGCGCCGTTATCGTCAAATGTTAAATCAAGCTGACCTAAGTTTTCGCTATATTGACCTGTTTGTACGATAATCGTAGGGTTTTTGAATGAAGTTTCAGCTTTCACAGCTTTATCTAATTTTGTATGTGTATGACCACCAACAATAACGTCAATACCTTCTACTGCTGCTGCAAGTAATTGGTCGTTATCGAAATCTTTCGAGTCATCAAAGCCGATGTGTGTAAGCGCAACGATTTTATTTACGCCTTGTTTTTCAAACTCAGCAACTGCTTTTTTCGCAGAGTCAATATAATTTGTGAATTCTACGCTAGCAACACTAGAAATAGACGGTGTTTCTTCTGTTGTTAATCCGAAAATACCAACTTTTTCGCCGTCGATTTCTTTAATAATACCGTTATAAATTTTGCCGTTTTGGAAATCTTCTGCTACAGTTTTGAATTGTAAGCCATCAAATAAAGAATCTTTTGAGAAGTCAAGGTTAGCTCCTAATAATGGGAATTCTGCACCTTTAACAAATTTTGCAAGTGCAGCATGACCTTCTGGGCTTGACCCTAAATCGAACTCATGGTTACCAAATGTCATTGCATCGTAGCCCATTAAGTTCATTAACTTCATATCAACTTCTCCAGTGAATTGATTGAAGTATAGCGTACCAGAGAATACGTCACCCGCATCTAATAGCAATGAGTTTGCGTTAGCAGCACGTAATTCTTTAATTTTTGTTGCGCGTTGTGGTGCTGCCTCTACGTGTGCATGTGTGTCATTTGAATGTAAGATT
The DNA here is from genome assembly GCF_046245175.1 of Lysinibacillus sp. 38-6. Taxonomy (GTDB): domain Bacteria; phylum Bacillota; class Bacilli; order Bacillales_A; family Planococcaceae; genus Lysinibacillus. The sequence goes on along the minus strand of NZ_CP176417.1, from coordinate 2,594,658 downwards.
GTTAAATTAAATCCTTCTTTTGTAGCTGTTGGTGCTGTTTCAGCTGCATGTGCAGCAAAACCAGGTGTTGCTAGTAAACTTGCAACTAGAGTTGTTGCTGCAATACTTTTAACCCATTTCATATTAATAAATTCCTCCCTCATTTATATGTCAGATGACTGACAATTTACTCTATTCTAACATGAAAGAAATCTATCGTCATTACCAATATTGGAAAAACAATATTAAAATTATTGTAAAATATAGGTGAAGATATATTAATTCTAAAAATCATACTTAAACCTACTAATAAATGGGTTTTATGCTAGATTAGCATTGCGCTTTTCACATAAAAAAAGTAGCACAAACCAAGTGCTTGGTTTGTGCTACTAAAGTATTGCTATTGTTCATCCTTCACTAAAATAAGTTTATTTAAAAATGGATGTTCAAATTCCAATTGAATGGCATGTAGTTCATAGTCACCACTAGCCGTTTCGCGTGCTCCGTACATCGTATCACCGATAATCGGATGACCGAGATGTGCCATATGGACACGAATTTGATGTGTACGGCCAGTTTCTAAAACAAGGTGGACAACGCAGGAATGTTTATAGCGTGCTACAACTTCATAATGTGTGACAGCATGTTGACCGCTATTTGATACGACGCGTCGTGTCGGGTGATGGCGGTCTTTGCCAATCGATTCTGCAATCGTACCAGAAGTTGAGCGAAGATTTCCTTGTACTTCTGCTGCATACGTACGAATAATAGTTTTTTCTTCAATCATACGATCGAAAATAGATTTCGCCAGTGGATGTTTGGCAACTAATAGTAAACCTTTCGTTCCTTTATCAAGACGGTGTACATGCTCGGCATAGTCACGTCCTTGCTCTTTCATATGAGCCATGACATGATTCATACAAGTATGTGTATCGCGTTCATCATTAGGATGCGTGGACATCCCTTTTGGTTTTGACACAATTAAACAGTGGTCATCTTCATAGACAATATCTATTGCACAAACAGGTGTCGGCTTATAACTTGAGGCAGGGATAGGGAATGTGAAGTTTAGTATTGTACCTGCAGCAAGTGGCTCTTTCCAAAGTAGTGGCTCACCATCAACTGAAGTGACTGCCTTCTCCATACGCAATTCGTGGACTAGTTTTTTACCTAGTCGCCAATGATTTCGCAAAAGCTCCTCAATCGTTATATTATTGTCAGTTATTTCATATTGAAACATCTATTTTCCTCCGTGGAATGGGGTCTATTTAAAAACCCTTTCATTTTTTCTTTTGTGATACAAAAAAATTCGCTCCTTTTCCACAGGCGGGCGATTCATAAATACCAGGCTATAAACGTTGCATCATCTGGTTTGAATCGCTATCCCGCAGGCATATCGCGAATTTTTTTATCGGATAATATGCTAAAAATCGAACAAATCATACACTTGCAAGTGCATTGCATTATTTTGCAGTTTTTGTAGCTTTAATTAAGTAGAAGCTTGCGCCAGCAATTAAAATAAACGCAGTTAATGCTAAAAACGGGATGGTAATAAAACCAAGCCAGTTTATGTATTGGCCCGTACAAGATACCGCACCACATGAAGGAGCAGAAGCCGCTAAGAAGCTTAGCTTTTGAATACCATAATGATAAAGTGATACAGAGCCACCTATAATGGCGAAGACGGCTGTTGTTACAGCGATACGTGCATTTTTTTGAATAAAGGCAATTGTAGTCATGATTGCTATTGGATACATAAATATACGTTGAATCCAACACATTTTACATGGCTCGTAGTGACGAATTTCAGAAAAATATAAAGAGCCTAGTGTTGCAACGACAGAGACAATCCAAATAAACAATAAGCTATTTTCCTCTTTTTTTGACATATGAAAACTCCCTTTATTATAACGATGTACTTGTTACGATTATATGTGTTTTGAATTTAGAAGTAAAATGTTTCAATTATCGCCTCTATTGACCTTCTAGCAATTCGTACTTGTGGACAAGGATAGATGATAGACGTTGGAAATTCAGTCTAAAGTATGAACGGCTCAGGCAGACACCTATGACTTGGAAATGGTATCATTAAACTAAGTAATGCCATGAAAAAAGAGGTGTTTTTGTGAAAGAGAACGAGCACTCCAATATTAGTATTTTGAAAGAAATTGCTGAATTATTAAATGAGGAAACAGAAATTGTCACGACATTAAAAGGTGCACTAGTCAAGTTTTTAAACGGCACAAACTTTGAAACCGGTTGGATATTTTTTATTGATGAAAAGGGACGATCAGAGCTCGTTGTCCATGAAAATTTACCCGAGGCACTTGAATATAACAATTGTCACTATTTAAAAAAGGGCGGCTGTTGGTGTGTTTCTCGCTATCGCAATGAAGAATTAAAAAAGGCTTCTAATATTATTGAATGTCAACGCATTGAAAGTGCAATAGCTGCCAATGTTGGCGATCACGAAGGTATTACACATCATGCGACAGTTCCTCTTCAATCAGGACAGGAGCGTTTTGGTGTCTTGAATGTCGCTTCAAAAAATACAGTGCGTTTTTCAGAGGAAGAGCTCGCTTTACTTGAATCAGTTGCTTTTCAAATGGGTTCGGCCATTAAGCGTATATTACTGACGAAACAGGAGCAGGAAATGGCGCTCGTAAAGGAGCGTAATCGTCTAGCGCGGGACTTACATGATTCTGTTAACCAGCTATTATTTTCTGTGACATTAACGGCGAGAGCTGGCATTGAAATGAGCAATGACTGTGAAGTAAAAGAAACGTTTAAAGAAATTCAGCATTTAACACAAGATGCTTTAACAGAAATGCGTGCACTTATTTGGCAGCTAAGACCAAAAGGCTTGGAGAATGGTTTATTAGAGGCCATTAAAGTGTATGCGGAAATGCTTGGCTTAAAGCTTCATGTAACCGTATCGGGTGTTTTACAATTTCCATCCCGTATTGAAGAAACATTGTTCCGTGTGGCGCAAGAGGCTCTTAATAACGTACGGCGCCATGCCGGTGTACTCGAAGCGGCACTTTATATTACCGTCACAGCTACGGATATTTTATTAGTCATTCGTGATGAGGGACGAGGCTTTGTGATTGATCAAAATACCAAGCTTTTATCGATAGGCTTGCAATCGATTAAAGATCGAGCGAAATCGGTAGGGGGTACAGCAGATTGGGTGAGTGAGATTGGCAAAGGAACGGAGCTGCTAATCCGGTTGCCATATTGAGGGGGGAATAACAATGATTCGTGTACTAATTGCAGATGACCATCATGTAGTCCGACGAGGATTATTATTTTTTTTAAAGACACAGAAAGATATTGAAGTGGTAGGGGAAGCGAAAAATGGCGCAGAAGCAGTCGCGTTAGCTGAAAGTATTCAGCCTGATATTATTTTAATGGACTTAGTGATGCCTGAAATGGATGGTATTCAAGCAACGAAGCGCATTAAGGCTAAGTTGCCTCACATTGAAATTTTAATGTTAACGAGCTTTTCTGACCGCGACCATGTTGTGCCAGCGATGGAAGCAGGGGCGGCTGGCTATCAGCTTAAGGATATTGAACCGGATGAATTAGTATTATCAATTCGTCGTATTATGCAAGGTGAACATACATTGCATCCTGAAGCGACTTCCACACTTGAGATGGATCGCCAAGAAACCGAAAATGCATTACATGTTTTAAATCCACTAACGCCCCGCGAGCAAGATGTGCTTGCTGAGCTAACAAAGGGCAAAAGTAATCGAGAAATTGCTGCATCCTTATTCGTTACGGAAAAAACAGTAAAAACGCATATTTCTAATATTTTTACGAAGCTACAAGTCCAAGATCGGACACAAGCTGCACTCTATGCAGTAAAGCACGGACTGACAGAAGGCAGCGGCCAGTAAAGTAAGAAAAGAGAAGAAGTGTTAGATTGAATGTCTCAATCTAACACTTCTTCTTTACTGTTATATACGCTGCGACAGTGCTTTTCGCTGTAAGCCGCAAGCCTCGCTAACGCGCACCTTGTTGCGTCATATATGCGTTGTGAGCAGGTGTCACCGCCTCCGCTCGAAGCACTTGAATAAAAGACATTGAGCGTAACATATTGCTGGCAATTTAATAAGTGTAGGAGTCGCAGCTTGCATTACCATTAACTAGTGCTTTTCAGATTTATTCTTTCTTCGTACATAGGCATTTAGCGATTATGAATAAATAATTTGTTAGACATTTCTAGTAAAGTAGAACTTGGAGTGAGTGCCAAGTCTTCTTTTAATTTTTGTTCATAGGTTAAAAAAATAGTGTAGGCCTGTGTATACAATCCTGCATCTACTAATTGTTGTAAATATTGTTCAAGCTTCTGTTCATTATAAGGATCAAACTCTAATAAACGATGAAGATAATCAATCGCTTTTTCCGATTCGGTTACGATGCTCGTTTGAAAACCTTTCTCTAATAACTCTATGTATGATTTGGTTAATTTATCTCTAGTAGCGGTAGCCCATTCATAGTCATCAAATATGAGTAAGCCATCCTTATAAATTGTAAGACATTGATTGATTAATGAAATTGGCGGAAAATCTAATTTCTTAAAGTCGCTGTAATAATCTTGGAATTCATATAAATCACATAGAATATTTGGTTTCTCAAAAATATAATATTTATTAGAAAATATAATACAGTTTGAATAACCCATATTATTTAATGTTTTTCTTAAATAAGATAGGGCAGTATGAAGATTAGATTTTGCGCGAACATAATCTAAATCTGGCCAAAGAATCTCAATTAATACATCCCGATGAATCGGCATATTCGGATGTAAAATAAAATAGGCAAATAATTCTTTCGTTTTCTCAGTTTTAAAGGACACAAGACTATTGTTACTGTACGTTGCGAATTGATTGAAGCATTGGACGTTCAACATCGTATTAGAAGTTTGTTGTACCAACTGTTGCATGGAAAATTCATGTTCAATACGTGATACAGTTTTTTCTAAACGTGCTTGGCTAATCGGTTTAAGTAAATAATCAAGTCCCCCAATTTCATAGGCTTGTATGGCAAAATCTGAATACGAAGTTATAAATATAACAATTACATGTGGTCGATTGCTTTTGATAATATCAGCTACTTCAAGTCCATTCAGTTCATCAAGCTTTATTTCTAAAAATATGACTTCAAAGTCCAGTGATGGCAGGCTATTTAAAAATAGCTTTACACTAGTGAAGGTTTTGATAACCTCTATTTGTTGAAAGTTTTGTAGCTTATTTTGAAAATATTGTAATGCTAGAGGTTCATTGTCTATTAAAACGGCTCGAATCACATCAAAATCTCCTTTATACAATTAAATTGAAAACCATTAAACTCTAGTTCATTGTTTTTGAAAGGTCTCCCCATTATATAGAGGATAAAAGTTTTTTATGTAGTGTTAAGAGAATTGAAATAATGTAAGCGTTTAACATTAAACTATTTTGAAAAAAGAAAATGGCAATAGTTAAACTATTTAACTGAAGGGATTGAAAGCTCCTTTTTTTTCTTATTTTGTCCATACATTCTAATGAATGTATAATGTAGTAGCCGCTATTATAGTACATTTGACTTAAACAAAACTCAAAAGGTACTTAAAAAATACTTAAAAAGTATAGGATATAAGTAATTGAAAATTACTGTGTTGTGGAAAAGTCGTGTGTGACTTTAAAATTTGTCCAAAATGAAGGGGCTGACGAGGTGAAATTAAATCGTTTATTAACAATGACGATGATCTTAATTAATCGCAAAAAAGTGAAAGCGCAAGAATTAGCGGAGTTATTTAATGTCTCCGTACGAACGATTTATCGGGATGTTGAAACCCTTAGCAGTGCTGGTGTACCAGTTTTAAGTCAGCAAGGCGTAAATGGTGGGATAAGCTTAATCGAAGGCTATCGCATGGATAAGCAAATTTTAACGAAAGATGAGCTAACCTCTCTATCGATAGCCCTTCAAAGTGCTTTAACATCCTATGAGGATACGCATGCACAAGCTGTATTAGAAAAATTAACAGGCGTTGCAGATGACAAAGTGAAGCAATCGATGGACCATTTATTTATAGACCTTAGTCCATGGGGGCAAAATGGCTTATTAAAGGAACAAATCACCGTCTTAAAAAAGGCAATTGAGCAAGAACATTGTGTCAGCTTTTTGTATTCGACTACACACGGCACGATGACCAAACGTTTAATAGAGCCACATACTTTAGTTCAAAAGGGCAAAGTATGGTATATCTATGGCTATTGCACATTAAGAAGCGGTTTTCGACTATTTAAAATTTCTAGAATGAAGGATATAAAAGAAGAGTTACGAAGTTTTCAACGAAAGGAAGTTCATTTATCAGAACAACCTTGGGATCAAGCTTGGCAACAGCCACAAAACTTAGTAGAACTCACACTGTCATTCGATGCATCAATTCAGACATTAGTAGAAGAAACATTTGGTGCTGCACATATAAATTATGATCAATCGATTGTTCAAATTGCATTGCCAGAAGATGAATGGTTATATGGGCTGCTCTTAAGTTTTGGTAATCGAGTCAAGCTAATGAATCCACCTCACTTAGTTGATATCGTACAAAGGCGGGCGCAGGAAATTGTGGCATTATATGCACAACACAAGTCGTAAATGATTTCTTTTCAATAGCTGACATACAGATGTCAAGTTTGCTTTGGTATAGTGTAAACAAATGAACGAAGGGTGGTATTCATTATGCAAAGTTATTGCCAAAGCTGTGGCATGCCATTAGTGAATGTAGAATTATTAGGGAGCGAAAAAGATGGGCAAGTATGCCAGGATTATTGCACATATTGTTATGAATTAGGGGCGTTTAAACAGCCCGATATAACTGTCAACGAGATGATTGAACAATGCGTACCTCATTTAAAAGAAGAAGGCATGGCAGAAGTAGAGGCACGACACATGTTAGCTTCTTTTTTACCTAGCTTAAAACGCTGGACAACAGGTGCAAGTACAGAGCCCGTTTTAATAGAAAAGGAAAGTTTCCACATAGTAGGGATTTCAGCGCGCACAAATAATGCGAATGAAATAACACCACAAGCAAAAATACCTAAGTTATGGACAAGCTATTTTCAGCAAAATGTAGCGGGACAACTACCAACTAAAGAGCTTATGTATGGCTTGTATTCGGACTATGAAACAGATGTCAATGGCGAGTACGCCATTACGCTTGGAGTCGAAGTAGCTGCTGACAATGAAGTACCAGATGGCTTGGTCATGAAAACAGTGCCAGCTTCGAAATATTTAGTTTTTACGTCTGAAGAGGGAGTTATGCCAGAAATAGTCATTAAAGCTTGGCAAAATATTTGGACTTGGTTTGCCAACTCGGACGTAGAACGAACATATACAGGTGACTTTGAAGTTTATGGTGAACGATGTAACCAACCGAACAAAGCGCAGGTCGATATTTATATTGCCGTTAAGTAATAAAGCGTGAAAAGTATGAAGTGGTGTAAAGCAAAACAGCCAGTCTCTTACCATTAAGTGGTAGGAGGCTGGCTGTTGCTTGTTGGAGGTAGTTGTTCAATGTGCGGTTCAATATGCACAAGCACCTGACAGAAGCGATTTTCTCGCTTAATTGTATGTTCAATTTCTTCGGTAATACGATGACTTTCAAAAACATTTAAATATGGATTCACAGTGACTGTTACATCGATAAAATACATATTGCCGTGAGCGCGTCCTTTGAAATCTAGCAGCTCAATAACGCCGTTAACATTGCGAATTAAGACAGACAATGTTTCTACTTCATCAATATCAAAGGCATCTGTAAGACTTTGTACGGCATCCCAAAATATTTCTACAGCCGTTTTCAATATTAAAAAGGCTACAACAAGAGCTGTTAATGTATCGATAATTGGAAAACCGAAAATGGCACCGAAAATCCCGATAGCCGTCCCGATGCTGACAAGCGCATCTGAACGATTGTCATAGGCAGCAGCTTTGACAGCGGCACTACGTATTTTTTTGGAAAGAGCTAAATTATAGCGATAGACGCCGTACATCACGACCGCACTGCCAACTGCAACAAATGCTGTTAGTAGCGATGGCGTTGTACCTGTTGGCTCCCAAAGTCCTTGTAAGGAAGCGATCAATACTTGTAGGCCAACAACAAGCATAATAAATGAAGCAACGAGTGAAGCAACCGTCTCAGCGCGTAAATGACCGTATTGGTGATTGGAATCTGGCGGTCTTTGGGCAATACGTAAGCCAATTAGAACGGCAATCGATGCGATAATATCAGTCGTATTATTTAAGCCATCTGCTTTTAACGCTTCCGATGTTCCGATATAACCAATCGTTAGCTTTACTGAGCTCAGTACTAAGTAAGTAGCTATCGATAACCAAGCTCCTTTTTCCCCTTGTCGTAAATTTGTATAGAGCTCCATTTTGTTTCCTCCTCGCAAAACTTTCGGGCATTATAAAACGACCCCCTTATATGAAAGGGAGTCGTCTTAGCATGTTTTATTTATAATCTTTCGATTCTTCGATGTCATTTGCTAAATCAAGTTCAGGTAATTTCAGAACTTCTAAGTATAGTATGTGGTGACCATCTAATTCTTTTGCTGTAAATTCATAACCTTGCTCTTCAATGCTATCACCTTCGATTGCATCGAAACGCTTCGTCATGAACCAACCACCAATCGTATCGATATCATCATCTTCTATGTCAGTACCTAGCATATCATTGACGTTTTCTAGTAGCATTTTTGCATCTAAAATAAAATGATTTTCTGCAATTTCTTGTACTTCTGGGATTTCATCTTCGTCGAACTCATCTTGAATATCCCCGACAATCTCTTCGATAATATCTTCAATAGTTACAAGACCTGATGTTCCACCATACTCATCCATTAAAATAGCCATATGAATACGTTCACGTTGAATCTTCAGTAATAATTCATTAATTTGCGTCGTTTCCATAACGCGAATGATCGGTTGCATATAATCTATTACTGATTTATCACCATTTGCAGGGTCTTTAATATAAGCAGTTAATAAATGCTTCATATTGACTAAACCGATAATATGGTCTTTATCCCCGTCGATAATTGGATAACGTGTATATTGTTCTACACCCATTAAATCGAATACTTCTTTAATCGTCAGCTCTTTTTCAATTCCGACGATTTCAGTACGAGGCACCATGATTTCTTTTGCAAGGCGATCTGAGAACTCGAAGATACTGTTAACATATTCATACTCTGATTTATTAATTTCTCCACCTTTTAAACTATCCGACAAAATCATACGTAGCTCTTCTTCAGTATGCGCTATTTCTGATTCTGACATCATTTTAAGACCAAATAGACCTGTTAAACCGCGTGCAGAGCCATTTAATAATTTTATGATTGGATACGTAATGTTGTGAAATAAAATTAATGGACCAGACAAGTTTAATGTGACAAATTCTGCTTTTTGGATGGCTAAAGTTTTTGGCGCCAATTCCCCGATAACTACATGCATAAATGTAACGATTGAGAATGCAAGTATAAATGAAAGGATAGATGTTATGCTACCGTTCAGATTTAGAAACTCGAACACTGGATGTAAAATGATTTCAAATGTAGGTTCACCAAGCCACCCAAGTCCAAGTGCTGTAATTGTAATACCTAACTGACACGCAGATAAGTACTCGTCTAAATCCGAAACAACACGTTTCGCATTTTTCGCTTTTTTATGTCCTTCTGCGAGTAATTGATCAATGCGGGTAGTTCTTACTTTTACAATTGCAAATTCAGTTGCAACGAAAAATCCTGTCATTATGATTAGTAGGGCGAATGCCGCCAACCTTATGGTTATTTCCAATATGTCTCCGTCCAAATATTTCCTTTGTTCCCGCCCGAATGAGGGAAGTAAACAAAGTGTACACCTCCTATGATTTAAAAAATTGTTGGATGTTTTAATCATAAGTTATTTGTAACTAAAACACAAATATTGACATCGACTTTTTTTATACTATTTTCTAATGACAGCACTTTTAAAATATACGGATACTTTTACATGACAAAAGATTGAAAATCGATAGGCATTATGCTAACTTTATATGAAGTAAGGATAGTTTATTTAGAGAAAGAAGCATTGCATCTCATATAAAACGACACGTCAAAAATCTCAAGAGAGCTTTACTTGTGGATTTTTTTAAATGAATTATTGTTAATATGCAACAAAAAGAGGTTGTCTCGATGATTCGAGGCAACCTCTTCTTTGCGTAAACAGTCTAAAAGCTGTTCGCTCGCTATTATGTATTGCTAAATAGATTGAATTTTTTACTGTTGGAAGCGCAATTTCAGACATGCCTTTTCTACATCATGTACAGATTCCTTTACAGGGATTGCGTTTGTATAAGTAGAGATGGTGATTGGCGCTTTTTCTGTCAATCCTTGTTGGGTAAGAATATAATGATTGCCATTATAAATTAAGTACAGTTGTTTACTGGCGCGTTTCCCAATGCCAGTTGGTGATTCGAATAGCGCTTTTAGCTGGCTGCAATACTCGCTATAAAAGTTACTACTGAAACCTGAAAGTTCTTGAAATTTTTTACTATCGATTGCACTAGCCTCATCGACTAATCCGAAAATTTTTGCTGAAAATTCAGAAAAAAGTTCTTTTACTTTGGCGCGAATTAATGCTTTTGAATTATAGTTGTTTAAGTCATCAGAAAGTGCGACTTTACTCATTGAAATAGCCTCCTGCATAAAAAACATTTAGAAATGAAGTCATTTCTAAATGTATAAGAAAAATGCAGGAATATCAATATAAATAAGCATTAATCGTATAATAGCAATGATTTAAATCGTTTAATTTAGGTATTTATAAGTAGGTGACAGCAAAAAAGTATCGGTTTTTTTAGTCATAAATATGGAACAGCATAAGTTCGTGAATCATTTTTTTAACATCTTCTTCATGTGGAGGCGTAGGTCCAACCCATTGGATAACCCCATCTTTTAAGTATTCAGCGGCATATCGTTCGCGTTCATAGAAGAACGAGATGGACCATCCAGGAAGTTGTGTATTTTCAAATAAAGGTTTAAAGCTAAAATGCTGAATCATATACAAACCCCATTTCTAATGATATGTATTTATTATTCAAGGATAGTGGAGATTTTGCAACTAAACAATTTCGTAATACTTCGTAATAGGGAAATTTATGTTATGTCGTCATGAAATGGAGGGTATTTCTTTCGTTGGATTTCATTGCTCTGCTATAATGAGTCCAATAGGCGACAAAATACGCCAAATGTCAATTCGATTGAAATGAGAGGATGCTAATGGACAATTTTTTAGTAACATTATTATTTATGGCAATTATCGGTGCTGCTATTGGTGGCGTAACAAATCACCTAGCAATTAAAATGCTTTTTCGACCTCATAAAGCAATCTATATTAAAAATTGGCGTGTGCCATTTACACCGGGCCTTATTCCAAAAAGACGTGATGAGTTAGCGAAACAACTTGGACTGACAGTAGTCAATTATTTATTGACACCTGAAACGTTCCGAAAGAAATTTTTCTCAAAGGATATTCAAGATAAGGTAGAGCAATTTGTACAAATAAAAGTCGATGAAACGTTCTTTACGAATGATAAAACGATTCAAGATTGGCTGACTTTAGCAGGCTTCCCTAATATGCCTTCCACAATTGAACAAAAGGTCGAAGCAATTGTAGCGGGACAATTTGAGTCGGTAAAGAATACATTATCAACGAGAACAATTCGTACACTGTTATCGGAGGACATTCAACATACAATTGAAGCTAAAATCCCAGTAGCAGTAGGACATATTTTAGAGAAAGGTGAGGATTACTTTTTATCGCCAGCAGGTGAGTTGACGATAAAGGGGATGATTGATGACTTTCTCTCGTCAAAAGGATCACTTGGCGGTATGATTAATATGTTTTTAGGCGATTCCTCGTCCCTTGTGGGCAAAGTACAACGGGAGCTCGTTAAGTTTTTACAGGCTCCTGGTACTACATCGCTCCTGACGAATATTTTTACACAGGAGTGGGAGAAATTAAAGGATCGTCCGGCAATGGATTATTTAGGTGATATTGATTTTGAACCGATTTTAGCTAATTTACAACGCTATGTAAAAGAGCAATTAGCAGTAGCAGAGCGCTTACAGCATCCTATTTCTTACTACTGGCCAACAGGTAGTACGTGGATGAGGGAAACCGTTGTGCCACAAATGATTGAAAAAGCATTTGCTAGAGCGGAAGATAAATTAGAAGATGTCCTAACACGTTTAAATTTACAAGAAGTAGTACGTGAACAAGTTGATTCGTTCCCGGTATCAAAACTGGAAGAGCTTGTCCTTGGTATCTCAAAACGTGAATTTAAAATGATTACTGTGCTTGGTGCTGTTCTTGGTGGTTTAATTGGTATTGTGCAAGGTTTAATCGTTTACTTCGTTTAGAAAGGGGAAATAAAATAATGGTAAATATTTATAATGAAATTAACGCCTTGGAGGCAACATTCCGCAAAACAGCGGAATTTAAAGCATTAGAAGAGGCAGTAGCAGTAGTGAAGGCGGATGAGGATGCGATCAAGCTATTCCAAAACTTCCGTAAAATTCAAATGGATTTGCAACAAAAACAAATGGCGGGTGAAGATTTACAGGAAGATGAACTCGTGTATGCACAAAAAACGGCACAGCTGGCGCAACAAAATAGCAAAATCGTTGCGATGCTGGAGGCAGAGATGAAGCTAAGTGGTGTCATCGAAGAAGTAAATCGTATTTTAGTAAAACCTGTACAAACGTTATATGAGGGCATGTAAGAAGGCCTGCCTATTAGCGCTATCATGTTCAATATTTTGTGAGGAATAAATACACGAATATTTGCACATATAACAAAGTAAGAAGATCAACGTGTCTCGGCTATTCGGGACACGTTTTCACTTATGGAGGGAATGTCATGCATGTTTTCATAGAATGGACGTATAAAACACCAAAGGGTGCAGGGACTATTTTGCGCTCACAAGAAATGCCAGCAGCACAAGCATTATTACTAGCGGAAGATATGGAACGTACCGGACGTGTCAAAACGTTAGTATTTATCGATCGACAAGATACGAACTGGTCGTTTAAAGAGTTAAAGGCCTATGTAAAAGAGGTTGACACAGAACCGCACAATATTACGATTTATTTTGATGGAGGCTTTGATCGTTCATCAAATCAATCAGGGCTTGGCTGTGCCATTTATTATGAGCAAAATGGTAAACCTTATAGGCTAAGAAGAAATGCCTTTTCTGCGGAACTGAAATCGAATAATGAAGCAGAATATGCAGCCCTGTATTTAGCTTTAGTGGAACTGGAATTATTGAATGCTCACCATTTACCGATCAGCATCATTGGGGATTCTCAAGTTGTGATTAATCAGCTAAATGGCGAATGGCCGGCATTGGAAAAGGAATTAGCAAGCTGGGCGGACAAAATTGATGCAAAATTAAGTGAGCTAAGCCTACGACCAGACTACAAGCTGATATCAAGGAAAGACAATGCAGAAGCTGATCGACTGGCAACACAAGCATTAAACGGAATTGATATTACAGGACTAAGCGAAATAATAAAAGAATAGCACATTAAAAGGAGGCGTCGACTTATAATAGACGCCTCCCTTTTTATTAGAAAAATATACGCTTGTCCTAAGCAAACGATTTAGGAAATTGATTCGCCAATTGTTGTACAATTCGTTTGAAATGCACTGTCTTCATAAAGTTTTGAGCTAACTGTAATTCATCTGAATATAAAAGGGTATGGTGAAAATGCTGTTGAATAAATGCTTTTGCATGTTTATAATGCTCGTTGATAGAAATAGCACCGTACATTTCTTGGTGATTCATAATATAAATAAAATCGCAAAGAACTTTTTGTCCACGATATTTCAGTAATATGGTGACATACAATGTCTTTGCATCACAACGTTGTAAATCAAAATGATGGAAGGCTACTTCTAATTGCTCAATAAAACTAGCAACAGAAGAATCTTTGTCTTTTATTACAACCACTATCAACACCACCTTTATGTAAAATTATAAGTTGCAATAAATGATATGTCTATAAGTGTACTGAATATTCTGTAAAAAGAATTTACTAAATAGTAGCTTTGCTTATCATTATAAAAATTTGTTAAACTATTGAGTAATGTACACAGGAATATTGATAGAAGAGAGCGAAAATGATGAAAATTATTCAAATAGATCAAAAGTATCCTGAAGATTGGATTCGCGTATTAAATCATATTGCGAATTTATTTTTTGAGGATTCAAAGTTAAGTACGACTGCACTACAAGCGGATATGTCCGTTGCTTTCACTTACCGCGCCGATGCCAATTATTCGATATATACAAGCGCGGTACTAGAGGTTGAGGGGAAACGCTATACAAATGAGTACCACATTGCTTATGAGACAGAAGCTGTTGGACGTGAGCAAAATATTCGCATAAAACGTGCCCTTTCACATGTGTTTTTAGATGTGCTAGAACAACATACTGGTATGCATCAGCAATGGGGTATTTTAACGGGTGTGCGTCCTACAAAGCTGTATCATAAATTCCGCCAGGCCGGCATGAATGACGTAGAAATCGCTGAAGTGCTCGTACGAGATTTCCGATTGACGGAGGAAAAGGTAGCGCTGTTAAAGGATATCGTTGCGCGTCAATTAGTAACGATTCCTGATTTAGATGATATCGGCAAAGAAATTAGTGTCTATATTGGCATTCCGTTCTGTCCAACTAAATGTGCTTATTGTACTTTCCCCGCCTATGCAATTGGCAGTAACCGTAAGCAAGGTCGCGTAGAGACATTTTTAGATGGACTGCACATTGAATTGCGGGAAATGGGCAAGTGGTTGACAGAAAACAATATGAAGATTACTTCAATTTATTGGGGTGGCGGTACACCGACGTCTATCGAAGCGCATGAAATGGATGCATTATATCAAACGATGTATGACGCTTTTCCACATCCAGAAACGATTCGTGAAGTAACTGTTGAAGCGGGGCGTCCAGATACAATAACACCAGAGAAGTTAGCTGTGCTGAAAAAATGGGGTATTGATCGTATTAGCGTTAATCCGCAGTCTTATACTGATGAAACATTAAAAGCAATCGGACGCCATCATACGGTACAAGAAACGATTGATAAGTTTTGGTTAGCTCGTGAATCCGGTATGAATAATATTAATATGGATTTAATTATTGGCTTGCCGAATGAAGGGACGGAAGAGTTCCAACATTCATTAGAAGAATCAGCAAAAATGCAACCTGAGTCGTTAACAGTGCATACATTATCTTTTAAACGTGCATCAGAAATGACGCGCAATAAAGATAAATACAAAGTAGCAGACCGTGAGACAGTCGCAAAAATGATGCAGATGGCCCAAGAGTGGACGAAAGAAAATGATTATGTTCCATATTATTTATACCGTCAAAAAAATATTTTAGGTAATTTAGAAAATGTAGGCTATAGTAAAGCGGGCGAGGAAAGCATTTATAATATTGTCATCATGGAGGAAGTGCAGACGATTTTAGGGATTGGTTGTGGCGCATCTTCGAAATTTGTTCATCCTGAAACAGGCAAAATTACGCAATTCCATAATCCAAAAGATCCAGCGGCTTACATCATGACATTTGAAGAAGCCATTGGCAAAAAAATTGAGCTATTAAATGATTTATATAAAGCATAAACAGAGCAAAGTGTTAGATTGACGGTCATCAATCTAACACTTTTTTGTGTGATGTTCGATGTGCGTTAAGGAGAGCAGTAGTGAAATCGCCAGAAAGTAAGAGCAAATCGCCACAAAATGTTGTCCTAGATTAGTTGCGACTCACCGAAATGTGCAGGCCATTTTTAAGATAACCGCATCCTCAAAATATTGAGGATCGTAGCCTGTTAGCTCTCGAATTTTATTTAATCGATACGTAAGTGTATGACGATGAATATTCAGTCGTTGTGCACAAAGTTTCAACTGTAAATTACAATCAAAAAAGGTTTGTAATGTTTCAAGCAGTTTGGCATTCATATTTTTTAATACGCGATGCTGGAATGCTTGTACTTCCTCAGAATCTCGCTTTTTAAACAAGGAGAATAATTCAACATCTTCAAAATACGTAATCTCTTTATGTATATAAGCAAATTCCAGTGCCGTTTTAGCTCCGTTATAGCAATGTGGAAGTTGCGCTAAAGTGGCTACAGTTGGGCCTACACCAATTTGTAATGAAGGCAGTTTATGCTTTTTTTTCCGTAGTGCTTTCATCATTTGTTGCTGTTTCTGTTCATCGGAGTTAGTTAGTAAAATATAGTATTCATAAAGTTGGCTATGACCTGCAAGGACTGGCTGCTTATAAAATAAATCTTCAAAAAACAGTGGAAGGCTATTTTCTGCAGAGGATGCTTCAGCCAAGCTGAGTAAAATGATTTGATAGGGCGCTTCCAGTGTGAAAGGAAGCTTTTGAATACGTTCTTGTAAGGCAGCATCGATTTTACTGCCATGTACTAATGCTTCAAATATATAGTCATTATTTTTGCGTTGCCATTCACTCATTGATTCTACAATCGCTTGATGGGTCATCATCTCCGTTGTTAGCTGGACGAGATTGGCGATTTCTAATAATTCCTCAGAATTACCTGTAATCCCAATTACGCCAAGAACCTCATCTTGATACATAATCGGCATATTGATACCCGGCTTTGTATTTGGAAAGGCATTGATATTTTCTTCATTAATAATCAATGTCTCTTTTGTTTTCGCAACGTAAAGTGCGCCTTCGTGAATATTTTCAACTCTCATTTTATCGCCAGATGCTAAAATTACCCCGCTTGGACTAATGACATTAATATTGCGACGTAAACGTAACATTGTTTGATGCACGATTTCTTCTGCTAGTTTTTTCGTTAACATGCTTATACACCTCGCATAAATAAACCACTGTTATATGACAGTTAATTTGTACATTCATTATAATGTTTTCTGAATTTATTGTCATTATAATAATTTGTAAGCGCTTAACTTAGAGTAGTAGAAATTTCTGTATGCGATAACTATATCGTTTGATAGCTGAGCACCAATGGAAATATGAATGGATGTAAAGTGGGGGTTTAACATGAAAGTCATTATTAGTCCAGATTCTTATAAAGGTACTTTGTCTGCATTTGATGTGGCGAATGCAATGCAAAGAGGAATCTTGGATGTTGATCCATCGATTGAAACAGTTATTTTACCAGTGGCAGATGGAGGCGAAGGCACATTAGCTTCACTTATTGCTTCAACAGGAGGTAGGTATATTTCTGAGAATGTGCTTGACCCGCTAGGCAGAACAATTGAAGCAAAGTTTGGTGTACTTGGGGATGAAGAAACATGTGTAATTGAGATGGCGCAGGCTTCAGGTATTACGCTGTTGCAGGACAGTGAGAAAAACCCTGAACGGGCATCGACATATGGGACAGGGCAGTTAATAGTGGCTGCACTAGATAAAGGGTTTCGCAAGTTTATTATCGGCATTGGCGGCAGTGCTACAAACGATGCTGGCGTTGGCTTATTAAAGGCACTCGGTCTGCAATTTTACAAAGAAGATGGTACAGCTATTGCAAATGGCGTATCGGCATTATTAGATTTAGCTTCCATTGATAGTAGTCAGCTTGATGCACGATTAGCTGAAGCAACATTTACTATCGCATGTGACGTGGATAATCCGTTAATTGGCGAGCGTGGGGCTACAGCTATTTTTGGCCCGCAAAAAGGTGTGAAAGAGCATGAAATAGCTTATTTTGATCAGTGTTTAAAGCAATTCGCAGACATTGTAGAGCAGCAGTTTCACATTCGTTTACATGATTATAAAGGAGCGGGTGCTGCTGGCGGTGTAGGGGGTGCATTAATTGCTTTTTTAAATGGTACTTTTCATGCAGGCATCGATATCGTTATCGAGGCTGTACAGTTAAAACAGCATTTAAAAGATGCGCAAATTGTTCTCACAGGTGAAGGGAAATCAGATCGTCAAACGTTACATGGAAAGGCGCCATTGGGGGTGGCGTTGGCTGCAAAATCATCAAACGTCAAGGCTGTATTATTGTCTGGCTCCATTGATAAAGAGGATAAGCCTGTTTTGCTCAATTATTTTGCAGTTGTGGAATCACTAGTAGATGAATCAACAACTGTTTTACAAGCAATGCAAGAGCCTTATCGGTTGATTCGTCTAAAAACTAAAAAAATAATTGAGAATACTGTCAATATGGGGGATGAGTAAATGTTGTTCGTTATTATTTTAATAGGGGTGTTATTTGTTGTAGTTGGAACAGCAAAGCTAAAGCTTCATCCGTTTCTAGCGCTGTTAATTAGTGCATTTTTCGTAGGTATTGCTTCTGGCATGCCGTTACTAACTGTTGTGGAAAGTATTAATACCGGCTTTGGTGGCTTGATGACAAGCATCGGCTTAGTCATTATTGCAGGAACGATTATCGGCTTAATTTTAGAAAAATCAGGGGCTGCCTATCGAATGGCGGAAGTGGTACTGCGAATCGTTGGTCCAAAACGTCCACAATTAGCGATGTCTTTAATCGGCTATATCGTATCGATTCCCGTTTTTTGTGATTCAGGATTTATTATTTTATCAAGTTTACAAAAATCTTTAGCAAAGCGCGCAAATGTGACGATTGCCTCGATGGCTGTTGCTTTAGCTACAGGTCTTTTTGCAACACACGTATTAGTGCCACCAACACCAGGGCCGATTGCAGCAGCTGGTAATATAGGTGCGGCAGATTATTTGGGGACAGTCATTGTGATTGGCTTATTAGTCGCGATACCAGCGACATTTGTAGGCTATTTATGGTCAGTGAAAGTAGCAACCAAAATTCGTGTACCGGAGGATGACTTAGAGGCATTAGATTATGAAGAAATCATTAAATCATTTGGTAAGATGCCTTCGACGTTTAAATCATTTTTACCGATTGTCCTTCCGATTGTGTTAATCGGTCTAGGATCAATCGCAGCACTCATTGGGGATAGTGAAGCTACATTTAATATGATTTTACGTTTTTTAGGATCACCAACAGTTGCTTTATTTTTAGGTGTTGCAGCAGCAATGTTACTATTACCTGAAATCAGTGAAAAAACGTTAACTGGTTGGATTGGTGATAGTTTAAAAGAAGCTGCTCCAATTTTATTAATTACTGGTGCGGGCGGTTCTTTTGGTACAGTTATTAAAAATGCTGGTGTTGGTGAAATGCTTCAAGAGATGGATTTAGGGATGTTTGCATCAGGCAGTCTATTTTTACTCGTACCATTTATCGTCGCAGCTGCGTTAAAAACAGCACAAGGTTCTTCAACAACAGCTTTAGTGATAACTTCTTCATTAGTAGCTCCAATGCTAGTCACACTTGGTATTGAAGGCGCTATTCCTTTAGCATTAGTGGTGATGGCAATCGGTGCTGGGGCAATGACAGTTAGTCATGTGAATGATAGCTTTTTCTGGGTTATTACACAATATAGTGGCATGGAAGTTACGCAAGCTTACAAAGCGCAAACGGTTGCGACATTATTACAGGGGCTTGTGACAATTGTTATTACAATGATTTTGTGGTGGATTTTAGTTTAATTTGCATCAGTAGAGAGCAGCCTTCGGGTTGTTCTCTTTTTTTTGTATAATAGAAAAATAGAAAGGAAGATATGCAATGAAAAAATTACTCTTCGTGCTCCTATGTATTTTTGTATTAGCAGGTTGTACGACAGCGATAGAAACAGAAAAAATACCAGTAGCTGCAGGGCATGAAATGCGTGTGCATTTTATCGATGTAGGACAAGGCGATTCAATCTTAATTGAATCTCCGAACGGTAAAACGATGCTGGTCGATGGCGGTGTTAAGGGGGCAGGTCAGCAGGTTGTTTCTTATATAAATGAGCTAGGAATTGATAAGCTTGATATAGTGGTCGCAACACATCCTGATGCCGATCATATTGGGGGATTAATTCCTGTCTTAAATGCGGTTCCTATCGAACAGTTTTACGATTCTGGGAAAGTACATACATCGCAAACATTTGAAGATATGCTGTCACTTATTGATGTGAAAAATATTCCGTATAATGTGCCCAAAACAGGTGAGCGTATTGCGTTTGATGATGAACTGGAAGTAAAGGTGCTAAATGCCAATGAAAATGCAGTAGACAATAATGATGCATCGATTGTCTTAAAAGTGACGTATGGAAATATTTCATTTTTATTAACAGGGGACGCCGGTGTTGCTTTAGAAAAAGACATGTTGCAACAAGATGTGAAGGCTACCGTTTTAAAAGCAGGGCATCATGGTTCTAATACAAGTAGCTCACAAAGCTTTATTCAAGCAGTGCAACCTGAAGTGACGATTTTAAGCTATGGAGAGGATAATAAATATGGACATCCACACGCAGAAGTTGTGGAGCGTTTACAGGCGATTGGCAGTAAAATTTATGCTACAGCCGAAGCGGGCACAGTTACGGTTGCGACAGATGGGGTAAGCTATCAAGTAAGTGCTAAAGAGTGGGATGGAACCATTGCCGAAAAGCCAACAATGCAACAAGGTGTAGAAATTGTTAGCAAGGACTTAATTGAAGAAGTAGTGGCGATTAAAAATAACGGGCCAGATCCAGTTTCTTTAAAAGATTGGCAACTTGTATCAATAGAAGGAAATCAAATATTTAATTTTCCTAATGTCATGTTACAGCCAGGAAAAACAATTTATGTCACAAGTGGAACGAATGCACGCGAGGGGCAAAATTATTTGAAATGGACAACAAGACAGATTTGGTTGAATGACGGAGATCGTGCACAATTACTGAATGCGAAAGGGGAAGTTGTAAGTGAACTCGACTAAATACACATTAGACCGCATTGAAGATGGATTTGCCGTTTTTTTGAAATATCCTGAGGAAATCGAGCAATTGATACTACCTATCACCGCCATTGATCAATCGTTACAAGCAGGCGATCTTGTCTTCATTCAAGAAATCGATAACACATATCAAATTGACCTATTGAAGGAAGAAACAGAACAAAAAAAAGCCGAAGTGCAAAGCTTAATGGATAAATTACGCAGAAAAAAATGAGTGCCAGGCACCCAAACTAAAATACTACCAAATGGGGAATGGGGATCTGTGTAAGAAAGTTTTATTGAAATAGAACAGTTTGATAAAAATCATCTTTCATCTAGTAATTCTTAGTTGAAAGATGATTTTTTAATTGATTTTCCCCGATTTATAAATTATGTTTTTTTATGGTTTGTGAAATTATGGCTAAAGGTTTTTTTACTCTCTCAAGTTGGTTTGTATACCATCACAGAAGGATATATTACTGGTGCAATTGTGATAGAGCGAGTGCTTATAGTAGGGCGTCTGTTGATGCTGCTAGAGTGGAATATTTGAATTCTGTTTGTAATGTGATGGAGAAATTGTTACCTTTTTGATGTGGCATATGAAAAGTACCGCCTTTAAAGTACCAGGAAGTGCTACATGGTTATATGCGTTATTTGAATACAGGCACTAAAAATTAATTTAATGAAGAGATTATTAATAGTTCTAACAGTTATATTCAATGTAAATACTAGAAGACGGTCACTTCCATGAAGAATCCACCCTAAGCGTTAGTTTAGTATCTAACGTTTAGGGGAATTTTGTATTTTTTGGTAAAATTTATAAAATGAATAACTGATTGCAAAAGTGAAACTAGAGATAAAAGTAATTTTTAATATCTTAACAATATACTCTAAATCGCTTATTTTTGTAGTAACAAGCGTACCATCACTTAAATATTCTTTATAGTTGGAAGATACAAAAAGAACGCCTAAACCAATACCTACTATAATACCTATCACAAGTACATACAGGAAATTTTTAATAAATTTTTCTTCATTAGACGAAGTCATAAGTATTTTCTCCTTTATTTAAAAATTAACAACAAAACAAAGACCTTTTGTTGTTAAAGGTCTTTGTTTTTATCATTAGTCCGAATTTCACTTATTCTTATTTATAATCTTGAGACCAATTTACATACTTTGTAGTTGCATCAGTTGGTTCTCTATAAGTACCTGATTGGTAAACAGTATGACCAGATATTTTGTTTGTTTTAGATACTTCCCAATCTCCATAGTCAACGTATTTTGTGTGGTAATAAATTCTAGTAAGGTAACCTTTAGGGGGTCCATCCAACTTTCTACTTTTAGCGTATGTGTAAGTTACACTTGCATTCATTGACGCTCCTAATTTAGCACCTGCTCCAGAATCGTACTCACCACTTAAAGTGAATTGGTTTGTAAAAGATTTTGACTCACTCAAAGTTACCGTTTCTCCATAAGATACAGACTCAACTTGTATTGCGGCCATAGGTGTATTATAAATTGTATCTCTTTTCTTTGTAAGTTGGTAATCATGTAGTACTGAATAGGGAGCTAATTCATTTATTTCATCAGAATTATTAGGACCTTGATTTAATACATCAGGAGTCAAATTATTAATATCTTCATTGCCTATCTCATGGATAGTAATGTCTCCACCACCATTTGACTCTTTTAATATATCTTTAATAATATCTTCTGTAATTTTGTTGTAAACTTCCGAATTATCGAAGTTTAAATTTATTACCTTACCGTTATATTCGACAACGGCTTCATTAACATCCTTTTTTAAAATCGACACACTTTCACTCTCAGCACTTGCAAACGGCACACTTGAAAATAAAAGAGAACCGCATAATAATGACGTTACTCCTAATTTTTTTAACATTATTTAACACCCCGTAATTTTATTTGTGAAAATAAAGATATAATATCAAGATATTTTGCTATAGCTATATTAAAATCTTACTCGAGTTAACTTAACCCTAACACTACAAATACCGACATTACAACCGAAAATTAATGTGTCGGTAACCGAAAATTAATGTGTCGGTAACCGAAAATTAATATGACGGTAACCGAAAATTAATATGACGGTAACCGAAAATTAATGTGTCGGTAACCGACAATTAGTACGTCGGTACCACATAAATGAATACTTATTCTCACTCTTATTATAATAAAAGTAGATTTAATGATGTATGAAAAAGATTAGGGCTATTTTCTCTAAAATTGTTGATAAACTAAATGTTTTGGGATCACAAAAACAGGGTTAATCTACAAAATCTAATAATTAAACACCTTTAAATTAGTCTTTAAAATGTCTTAAAATACTTGTGTCAAAATGCTTATTTACACGTATAGATAATGTTCATAGGAAAAGCCGCGAAACGTTGATATTACAACGCTCGCGGCTTTTTGGTTATGCATAAAACTTTATTTGGGAACGTTAAATCAATGTCGTTAACTAAAATCTCAACTTTTACAGAATTATTTGGAATATATACTGTTATAGTTCCGTATTTTCTTGATTATCGGTAGTAAGTTTATATTTTGTGTGCAATTAATTACTTTGAACTCCGTCAGTGTAAGAGTTTCTGAGGCTTGTAAAATAACCAAGACGAACATACTTATTATTTTATTACTTCAATAATACTAGTGACTTCTTTGATGTATTTGGTGTCGATATTTACTTAAAGCTGATAATTATCTAAATCGACTGTTATCGTTTGTTTTTCTTTTCGTATATTCCTTTTTAATATATCATAACGAATAAAAAGGAAACAAAAGCAACAAAAGCACCTACTTCTTACTTTAATTTGCCTTTACTTTTCATCAATATTAACCTGATTAACTAATTAAAAAAATCCTGATAGCTCAAATCATTTCTCTTAGCTATTAACGATACTTGTAGAGCAGAAACTGTGCACAAAAACTATGCTAACTATTTTGAAAATATGCTAAAATAAGCGATATGAATGCTTTTTGTTCAAGTAGAAAAGAAGCTAGGAGCTGACACAATGTCAATTAGTACAATTATTTTTGATTTGGATGATACGTTGTTATGGGACAAAAAATCTGTTAAAACAGCATTTGAAAAAACATGCGAATATGCAGCAACACTACATAAAATAAATTCAACAGAGTTAGAGGATGCCGTACGCAAAGAAGCACGTGCCCTTTATGAGAGCTATGAAACATATGATTTTACGGTATTAATCGGTATTAACCCATTCGAAGGGCTTTGGGGTACATTTGATGATCCAACTGATTCCTTCCAAAAAATGAAAGACATTGTGCCAAGTTATCGTACAGATGCATGGACAAAGGGCTTAGCTGCGCTGGGCATAGACGATGCCAAACTAGGTGTTGAATTAGGGGAACGTTTTGTAGCAGAACGTAAAGCAGCACCATTTTTATATGAAGATACTTTTGCTGTTTTAGATGAGCTAAAAGGTAAATATCAGCTTGTATTACTAACAAACGGGGCACCAAGCTTACAAAATTTAAAGCTAGAAATTACGCCGGAAATTGCACCGTATTTCGATCATATTATCATTTCTGGTGATTTTGGAAAAGGAAAACCCGATGCTTCGATTTTCGAGTATGTGATGGAGAAGACAGGCGTTACTGCTGACGATGCCATTATGGTTGGTGATAATTTAAATACAGATATTTTAGGCTCATCACGAGTAGGTATGCGCAATGTGTGGATTAACCGTGAGAACAATGTACCAAATGGCGTAGTCACACCAACTTATGAGGTAGATTCATTAACAGCTTTTTTAAAACTTGTGAAAGAGCTGTAAGTAAATAGGTTTACAGAAAAAGGACTGATTTTTAATTAATCAGTCCTTTTTTTATGAATCGCCGATAGAATGGAGGAAATCGCTGATAAACTTTCATGAATCGCCGATAAAACGTAGGAAATCGCCGATAAAACCTTCATGAATCGCCGATAGAACGTAGGAAATCGCCGATAAAACCTTCAAAAATGCTGATAGAGTCCAGACACTATAGTCATTGCCCACCGCTACTATCAGGAGAAACTAACAAAAGGCATCAAGAGTGTAACCTCTCGATGCCTTTACTTAGTCATTTTGTAATTAAAGATTAATTGCTTTTACTTCGTCGATGTTTTCAAGTTGTGAAACGAATGCTAAGTCTTCTTCTGTCACCACATTATCAATGGTTAACATCATAACCGCTGTTCCACCGACTTCCGCACGTCCAACTTGCATTGTTGCAATGTTGATTTCTTTTTCAGCTAACTTCGTTGCAACGCGTCCAATGGCACCTGGTTTATCCGTGTTTTTAATGTACAGAAGGTGACCTTCAGGGACAACGTCTACTACGTAGTTTTCAACTTTAACAATACGTGCGCCAAGGCCATTTAACAATGTACCTGCAACCGTATGTGTTTCATTCGCTGTTTTTACTTCAACAGTAATTAAGCTTGTGAAGCCTTTTGCAGTAGTTGTTTTATGTTCATTAATTTTCATGCCAATACGTTCAGATAAGTAACGAGCATTGACGTCATTCACGTGATTGCCATGGTTTTTAGCTAATAAACCTTTTAGTGCATTAGAAGTTAAAGGACGTACATCGTAGTTTGCTACTTCTCCTGCATAAGAAAGGTTAATTTCTTTTACTGGCTCAGCGGTGATTTGAGATAAGAATGAACCAAGTTTTTCAGCTAATTCAAAGAATGGCTCCACTTGTGCAAGCAATTCTTTCGGAATTGATGGCATATTTACTGGGTTAGTTACCGTACCAGTTTTGTAAAACTTAATGATGTCGTTTGATACGTCAACAGCTACAGATTCTTGTGCCTCGATTGTAGATGCACCTAAGTGAGGTGTTGCAATCACTTGTGGTAACGTTAGTAATTTATGATCAGTCGCTGGTTCAGAAACGAAAACGTCTAGAGCAGCTCCTGCGACTTTACCTTCCACAATCGCATCGTATAAATCATCTTCATTGATGATCCCGCCGCGCGCACAGTTAATAATACGAACGCCATCTTTCATCATTGCGAATTTTTCTTTGTTAATCAGGTTACGTGTTTCAGGAAGTAATGGTGTGTGTACTGTAATAAAATCAGCAGCAGCACAAATTTCTTCGACCGTAGATTTTGTCACACCTAGCTCATTGGCACGTTCTTCTGTTAAGAATGGGTCGTACGCCATAATGTTCATACGTTGACCTTTAGCACGGTAAGCAACTTCTACACCAATACGACCGAAGCCTACAACGCCAAGTGTTTTATTTTTAAGCTCTACACCAACATATGATTTACGGTCCCATTTACCGTTTTTCAACGTGTTGAATGCTTGCGGAATGTGACGCGCAAGTGAAGTCATCATGGCGATTGTATGTTCAGCAGCAGAGTTTGTGTTACCGTCAGGTGCATTCACTACGATAATACCGTGTTCTGTGGCAGCAGCTAGGTCAATGTTGTCTACACCTACACCAGCACGTCCAATTAATTTTAAGTTTTTCGCCGCTTCAATTACTTCACGTGTCACTGTTGTTTGAGAGCGCACTAGTAACACATCAATGTCAGCAATTTTTGCCATTAACTCTTCAGGTGCTAAGCCAGTATCGATAATAACGTTTAAGTCTAAATCTTTTTCTTGGCGCAGTGGGAAAATACCATCTTCACTTAGTGGGTCAGCGATAAATACGTTAATAGTTTTTGTTGCAGTAGTCATTTGTAATTAGCTCCTTTTAATTAAAAAATAGTGGTGGTGTCTTTATGTGCAGGCCGCATTTGTTGCGTTATCCTACAGCATGCAAACAATCTTCTTTCTCGACAAATAGAAAAGCCTTCCGCGCCTTACGAACACAGTTATTGTGTCGTAAGGGGCGAAAGGCTGAATAAATATAGGTTCGCGGTACCACCCTTAATTACTGCTCGAAAATTTTTCGTGGCAGTCTTAGCTATATGCGTAACGTGCATGTGACGGATAGGCTTACTTAGGGAAATTCGGCTTATCTATTCGGGAGTGGAACTATATCGTAGAAATCACTGATTTTCACCAACCATCAGCTCTCTTTGGATTTTCTTTCGACTAGCGTGTCTCCGTCGTTATATTTTTTGTGATTAAATTTGTTAACATCATAATCCCTATTGTTCACCTTTGTCAACAATAATTCAAAAAAATATAAAAATTCCTTACTTCAAAAGTCTGAAAACTGCATATAAACGAACTATGTTATGTATATAAGTGTTTATTGTTCGTCTTTTTGCAGAGGACAATGTAAGCGCTAACGAATGTGTTAAGACAGATATCAAGGGAATTTCGAGCATAAAAAGAGTCTAGGCGATGATTAGGATAAATTAAATTATTTCCATAATACTCTCTTTAATTTAATACGGAATGCGAACATTTCAGTAAAGTGCCAGGCACCCAAACAATTCTGAAAATTCATAGCGGAAATCAGCCCAAAAAATAAGCCGCAACAAGTCGCGGATCGCGACAGTTACGGCTTACGGTCAGTGCCAGGCACTCAAACAATTCTGAAAACTGCTAAATACACTTTAATAAGTAAAATGTTACTCTTTACCTTGAGTTTGCGCAATTTTTGCTATTTGTTCTTCCACTTGCGCTTGTGTCCAACCATTTTCTTCAACAAAGAAATTACGTTGTGCGCGACGGCAATCGTCTGAGCAGCTACGCATATAAAATGCCTCGTGCTTTTCTTCGCATAGCATTAATTTATGGCACGCTGGATTCGCACAGTTTGTATAACGTTCAGTAGGTTCCCCTGTGAAATAGTCCTTGCCAACAACTACATGTTCCACCTGATTAATCGGAACACTGCGACGACGGTCAAAGACAAACATTTGGCCATCCCATAGTTGCCCTTTTACTTCAGGGTCTTTGGCATACGTTGCAATACCTCCGTGTAGTTGTCCGACACTTTTACCATAGCCCTCGCGTTTTAACCAGCCAGAGAATTTTTCACAGCGAATACCACCAGTGCAATAAGTTAAAATGTCTTTATCGGCAAAGTCTTCCTTATGTTCCTCCATCCAAGCGGGAAGCTCACGGAAGTTCTCAATATCAGGGCGCACGGCATTGCGGAAATGACCTAGGTCAAATTCATAATCGTTACGTGCATCAATAATAACTGTATTATCTGCTTGCATACGCGTCATAAATTCCTTTGGTGATAAATAATCACCTGTCATTTCTAATGGGTTAATATCATCTTCTAAGCCTAAATGTACAATCTCTGTACGAGGTCGTACATGCATCTTTTTAAAAGTGTGTCCTTCTACTTCATCGATTTTCCACATGATATCGTTAAAACGAGGGTCTGCTTTCATGTGCTTCATGTAGCTTTCCGTTTGCTCGATTGTTCCAGAAACCGTACCGTTAATGCCCTCTAATCCTACTAAAATACGACCAAGTAGACCAAGCTCTTTACAAAACGCTAAATGCTCAGCGGCAAATGCTACAGGGTCCTCGATAGCAACATATTTATAATAAAGTAATACGCGAAAGTCCTTTTGTGTCACAAAAATTAACCACCTTTTTATTTCATTATTCGACATTAAATATAGCATAACAACGACGATTTTGCGTAGGGCAGCAGGAGTTTCCAAAAAAAACACGAATAGTACATAGTGAATGACTATTCATATTTGGGGGTGTAGTGTATGGGATTTTCAACAATCACGTTAGAAAAATTAGAACGTCGTGCCACATTAACGCTCAATCGACCACAGGCTATGAATGCAATGGACGGTGTGATGATGCGTGAATTAGCAGAGTGCTTTGAAGCACTACAACAGGAGCAAGACATACAAGTGTTAGTTATAAGAGGGGAAGGTAAGGTATTTTCTGCTGGCGGAGATATTAAAGCAATGCTCGATCCTAATAAGCCTCTGGATATTGAGGAAGCGATGGGCTATTTAACAAGAATCGTGAAAGCATATTACCAACTACCAATGATTGTGATTGCTGCGGTGCATGGTGCATCAGCAGGGTTAGGCTTTAGTTTAACACTCGGAGCAGATATCATCGTTGCTTGTGAAAATAGTAAGCTGGCGATGAATTTTATAGGAATTGGCTTAATTCCAGATGGTGGTGGTCATTTCTTTATGAAAGAAAGAGTAGGAAATGTCAAGGCCAAGCAAATGATTTGGGAAGGGAAAGTACTGACAGCTGAGGAAGCCCAAAATATCGGTTTAATCGATTATGTAGCGCCTGAAGGTTCTGTTTTTGCAGTAGCTGATCAGTTAGTTGGAAAGATGCTTGCTTCCCCAATAGCGTCCATGATTACAACTAAAAAGATTTTACATGCTCAAAATTTGCTACAGTTAGAGAATGTTTTAGCAATGGAAGCCCAAGGACAATCGGCCATGCGCAAGACAGCCGATCACTTAGAAGGTATTCATGCATTTGTTGAAAAAAGAACACCTGTCTTTATAGGGCAATAAAACAGGATTGTTTAACGACGTAAGCCCCCTACAAACTTCTGTAGCGAGTTGAGAGGCTCTCAGGACTCGTCCACAAAAGTGAAGTAGGGGGCTTGCCGATTTTTCACAATATAGTAGTCTACTAACGAGTTGACATGTTTTCTACTTACTTTTCTTATCAGATAGGTTAGACATGGAATAAAATTAATTTTCCAGAAGAGTTTACAAGGCGATGTGTTTTGTCAGCAACGCCCTTTTCTACGATTTGCTGTTGACCATTTACTTTTGCAGCTTCATCGTTTTCAAAAGTCCAAGTTTCATCATAAAGTGTTTCCCCAGTTTTTTCAAAAGCTGTAAAACGATAATTATTCATACACAAACCCCACCCTTTACTTAAATATATATCTATTATACATAGAAGAAATATAAACTTCACGGGTTATCTAGCGAATATTTCGATAATTTACGAAAATTGTGGAAAATTTAGTACAACATCAGCGTGTAATGTATTGTTAATTCGTTTCTCATCTTGGATGAAGTATGTTAAAATAGAACAAATATTCGCTTTTGGTTTCAGACACGAAGGTTTAATTTTTAGTAGAGGTGATTGGATGTCCGCAATTCGTTTTTTCCATATGGCAGATTTACATTTAGATAGTCCTTTTAAAGGTTTATTTGGATTACCTGACAATAATCTTAAAAAAATTCGAGCAAGTACATTTGAAGCGTTCGATAAAATTATTCACAAGGCAATCGAAGAAAGACCAGATTTCTTGCTTATTGTTGGTGATATTTATGATGGTGAAAATCGCAGCTTACAAGCGCAAAGACGTTTTCAAGCTGCGATGGAGACGCTCTTTGAACACAACATTCCTGTCATTGTGAGCTATGGTAATCACGATCATTTACATGGTTCTTGGACACGCTTTGCCTTACCAAGTAATGTTTACGAATTACCAGCTGACACAAGTGTTGTGCAGTTAAAAATACGTGGCCAGCAAGTAAACATATATGGCTTTAGCTATGGTCAGCGACATGTCAAGGAAGCGATGATAGATCAATACCCTGTTGCACAGGATCAGCATGCCATCCATATCGGCATGCTACATGGTAGTGAAGCAAGTGATACGACACATGCGGTTTATGCGCCATTTAAAAAGGAGCAACTGCTTGAAAAACGATATCACTATTGGGCGCTCGGTCACATTCATAAACGTCAGCTATTACACAAGGAGCCGCCAATTGTGTATTCAGGCAATATTCAAAGTCGCCATCGCAATGAACAAGGCGTGAAAGGTTTTTACGATGTAACCTTATCACAAACCTCAGCACAATTAACATTTGTCCCAACATCTGCTGTTGTCTATAACATCGTCGAAGTGGATTGTACAAATGTGCAACATGCAAACGAATTATTGCAAAAATGTGAAGAGGCCATCGCTACTAATCGTATCGAATATGGAGCGTCCGTTATGGAGCTTCATTTAAAAAATATTGATGAAGAGACGGAAGCGTTGTTCGAACATGCATCAGTAGAGGAATGGCTTGAAACAATTCGAGAGTCAGAAGACGGGGTTGAACCAATGGGCTGGGTGCAAAAGCTTATACTGCATAAAAAATCAGCATCGAATGAATCGACGGCTATGACGGAATCGGTCATTAGTGTCATGGAGCAGTGGGATATGTCAGAGTGGAAAGATATTTTAAAGGATTTGTACCAGCATGCAGGTGGGGCAAGATTTGTAGAGCCTTTAACAGAACGAGAAATTAAGCATTTAAAGCTCGATGCTCAGGAGTTATTAGTCGATGAAATTCAAAGGGCGTGAAAACTTTGCTAACGATACAGAAAATCCACATTTACGGCTTTGGTAAACATGAAAATATAATAATTCCCCTGCAAGACGGTGTTACGATATTTTATGGAATGAACGAAGCGGGTAAAACGACCATTCAGCAATTTATCTTGCAAATGCTTTTCGGATTTCCAACAAAACAACAAAGCCAGCGCAAATATGAGCCAAAAACATCACCGAAATTTGGTGGTCAGTTGACGCTGCTACATCCTACCTATGGCCAGTGCACAATTGAACGTGTAAAAGGCAAAGCAACGGGTGATGTGAAAGTCTATATGGAAGATGGTACAAAAGGACATGATGAACTTTTAGCAAAGCTTTTGTACGGCTATTCACGCGCATCATTTGAAGCGATTTTTTCATTTTCCCTTCACGAACTACAAGGTATTGAAAAAATGTCAGAGGATGAGCTGACCCATTTACTGCTCGCATCAGGGACAACAGGAATCCATCAGTTATCCACGCTTGAAAAAAAATTAGACAAAGAGGCTGGAGAACTTTTTAAAAAATCCGGCAAGCTGCCCCTTATTAATCAAAAGATTGAACATTTAAAACAGCTTGAAAAGACCATTAAAAAAGAGCAGGCTACTATTCATACATTTGAAGATAAATCAATCAAACTACAGCAACTTGAGCACAAACTACAGCATTTATATAAACGGCAAAAAGCACTACAACAGGAATGGCAACAACTTACAATCATGAAGCAGGCGCTGCCACTTTTACAACAGCAAGAGGCTTTACAACAATCACTAAAAAGTTATACACATATACAATTTCCTACAGAAGGAATTAGACGGTATGAACAAATAAAGGATCGACTAACGCACGAAACGTTACAGCTGAAGCAACTAGAGGAACAATGTCACACTTTACAAAATAAGCTGCAATCGACGGCAGATGAACAAGCAATTGAAGAAATGGCCAGACTGTTGCATAAAGAAGCAACGTGGAATCAGCTCCTCGTTAAAGAACAAAATTATAAGGACGAGCTGTTTGTCATTGAGCAAGACATTGAAGCACAGTTTCGTTTATTAGGCGTGCAGGACAAGGAAGCACAAGCAATCGTTCTTGAGGGCACTGTCTCATTGCAACAAGAAGAACAATTTCAGCGTCAGCTGACTGTCATCAGTACGGCGGAGGAAGAATTGAAGTTTTATCTTCAATCATTGGAGCAAATTCATGAGGAGTTAGATAGCATTGCTCGACAGAAAAAGCGGCTGGAGCAAGAGTCATTAACTGCGGAGGAAGAACATATTTTAGCACAGTGGCCCCAGAGAAAAAGGCGCTTGGAACAATTGCGACATGTTAAATCACAACGCTCAAAACCGAAACAGCCAACACTGTTTATTTTCCTTGTGTTAGCTATTAGTATTGTTGCGGTTCTCTACGGTGTGTTAGAAAAAAATTGGGCGGTATTCGCTATTGGTGCTATTTTATCCGTATTATTTTTATTGTTTTTAAAACAAGCGAAACAAGTGGATGACGGGCCACAGGAGCATAATCATCAATTATTAAAAGAACTAGAACGAGAGGAACATATCGTTCAAGAGTTGCTTATGAAAAAACAGCGTTTGGAAGATCGATTGGCACTGGCTATTGAACAACAGCGTGATAAAGAACATCAATATGCACAGCTTGAACATAAAATTCAACAAGCAGAACAATTAAGCGCTGAAGCCAATCAGTTACTTCAAAACTTTTTGAAACGTTTCCGTTTAGAGGGAAATATACCGAGAAAGCTGTTGCCAGAGTTATTTATGCGTATCCGCGCTGTGCAAGAGCTAGAAGTTAAAAGAACGAGCATGGTCAAGCTGTTACAGGCACTGCAAAAAGACAAAGACGAGCTATATGAAATACTACTGCAAGTTTTACAGAAAGAGTATAGTGAGCAAGAAATCTTTATGCAGTTACGATCCTTTTATTTAGCAAGTCAGCAGGCGCAACAACAGTTGTTGCAAACAAAAGAACAGCTTGCGCTTTTGGTGGCAAAAATGCAAGAAGTCCAATCACTTGTCCTTAATTATGAATTGGAAATCGAGCAATTACTGACGAGCGCAAATGTAGCATCAGAAAATGCTTTTTATGAGGCATTTGCACAATTCCAGCAGCAGCAAAAGTTACAATCAGAATTACAAACAATTGAACAGCAATTAGCCTCACTCGATATCCCAGAGCACAAGAGTCGGTTAGCGATTGAACAGCTGCATAGCAACATACAAGCGCTAGAAGAAGAACGCAAAGCGCTGCAAGAGGAAATTGATTGTTGTTTAGAGGAACGAGCTACGCTACAGATAGAAAAGGAACAATTGCTTAACGATGAAAAATATGGTCTGCTATTACAACATTTTGAGCAAGAAAAAGCATTATTACAGCAGCTACTGGCTCAATGGGCTACGAAAAAAGCGTTAGCAACGGCCATACATGAAACGTTATTTAGGCTGCGGGAAGAAAAGTTACCACATGTAATGGCACAGGTAAATGCTATTTTCCATTCGTTAACAGGTGGTCGGTACGACAAACTCTTTATTCATGAAGAAGGCTATTTTGAGGCGCAGTCACAATCTGGTTTACGCTACCATGTAGCAGAATTATCACAAGCGACGAAGGAGCAAGTGTATATTGCACTGCGCATGGCGCTAGCGAAAACCCTTGCAACGTCAGCGCCATTTCCATTTATAATGGATGATCCTTTTGTCCATTTTGATCGAAACCGCACACACAAAATGGTACAATTAATGAAAGAAGTAGGATATGAACGTCAAATTTTATATTTTACTTGCCATGAAGGGATGCTCGAATTTTGGCAAAAAGAGCAAATTGTCGATCTAGGAGCACTAGCAAATGAAAGGGGAGTGACGTCAACATGAAAGGCATTACGACGCTCCAAGTAGGAGAATCAGTTGATCAATTTTTATTAATTAAACAGTCGACAAAGGGAGTTACAACGGTAGGAAAGCCGTTTATGTCACTGTTATTACAAGATAAAAGTGGAGATATTGAAGCGAAACTATGGGATACAAACGAAGATCATGAAAAAATGTATCATGCAGAGGCAATTGTCCATGTTGGTGGAGAAATTCACGACTATCGTGGAAAAAACCAATTACGCATTAAAACAATTCGTGTAGCAAAGCCTGAGGAGGGAATTGCCGTTCATGATTTAGTTCCTTCTGCTGCAACACCAAAAGAACAGCTTTACGAGGAATTGACACAATTCTTTTTTGATATTAAAAATCCAAATATTTCACGTATTACGCGTGCGGCAATTAAAAAGCATCAGGATGCTATTTTAGTATTTCCTGCGGCAACGAAAAACCATCATGATTATGCATCTGGTTTACTTGATCATATGGTATCCATGTTAAAGTTAGGGAAAGCGATTGCTGATTTATATCCTACGTTAAATCGAGATCTTTTATATGCAGGTATTATATTACATGATATTGGGAAAGTCGTTGAATTATCAGGGCCTGTCGCAACAATGTACACGGTTGAAGGGAACTTGCTTGGTCATATTACGATTATGGTGAATGAAATTGCCAAAATAGCAAGTGAACTTGAAATCGAAGGTGAAGAAGTGATGCTGTTACAACATCTAGTATTATCTCACCACGGAAAAGAAGAATGGGGCAGTCCGAAAAAACCGATGATTCAGGAAGCGGAAATCCTACATTATATTGATAATATTGATGCGAAAATGAATATGCTTACGCGTGCTTTAGGGAAAACGGCTCCAGGGGATTTTACAGAGAGACTATTCCCACTTGATAATCGATCGTTTTACAAGCCAAATATTCAATAAACGAAAAGGGTTACGCCTGTATCGGCGTAACCCTTTTTCATATAGTAAAATAATTACTATTTAGATTCTTTATCTGTGCTTTCGTCTTTGCTATTTGCTTCAGCTTTTTTTGCTGCTTCTTCATCAGCTTTTGCTTGCTCTTCACTTGTTGTAGTGAAAGATTTTAAAGCATCTTTTAATTCTTTATCAGATGTTTTAAAGTCAGCCTCTTTTGCTAATTGAGCAACGATGTCTTTTAACAATGTTTGTGCTTCACCAGTTTGAGTTAACTTGTTTAGCATTGTTGTACGAATTTTTTCTTCTTCATCTTTAAATGAGCCTACGCCTTTTACATCACGCTTGTCCGTAATTTCAATTACGTGGTAACCATAGCTTGATTTAATTGGCTCACTTAATGTATTTAATGGAAGGGCATAAGCAGCGTCATTGAACTCATCTACCATCGAGCCAACAGTAAACCAACCTAACTCTCCGCCTTTTGCTGCAGAACCAGTATCAGTTGAGTATTCTTTTGCTACATCTGCAAAAGATGCGCCGCCTTTAATTTTTGCAATAGCTTCTTTCGCAGTTTTTTCATCTGCTACAAGAATATGACGACCATTTAATTCTGTTTTCATTTGCTCATAATATTTTTTTACGTCTTCTTCTTTAATGGCTTTATCTTTTAAAGCTTTTTCTTGAAGAAGTTGTACGCGTAAAGAATCTTTAAAGCCTTGTTCAGTTAAGCCGTTTTCTGCTAGTGCTTGTGCAAAGCTATCGCCGAACTGTGCAGCAGTTGCATCATATTGTTCTTTAATTTCTTTATCAGTTACTTCATATTTGTCGGCTAATACTTTTTCAGTCACCATCTGTTGTAATACATAAGAACCTGTTAAAGTTTTCGCTTTGTCGTTAAAATCAGATACTGAAATATCGCCTACTTTAGAAGTAACTAATGCTTTGCTATCAGCTCCACTACATGCGCCAAGAGCTAAAATTGAAGCTGCTAATGTTAAAGATAATACAGTCTTTTTCATTTAGATATTCTCTCCTTAATTCGTTTCGTCCATTTTTTACTATAACATAAACGATTTAAAAACAAAATGGTTCCCCCCTTGAGTATAGCCTAAATTTCAAAATTCAAAGCGCATAGGATATAGAAAAGAAAGGGGGTGAAGTTATGAGCAACGGAGGATACGGTGGTGGCGGTGGCTACGGCTCAGGCTTTGCTTTATTAGTTGTGCTATTTATTTTATTAATTATCGTTGGTGCAGCGTTCCTATACTAATTAATAAAATGCCGAAAAGCTAAGGATTGCTGTTCCTTAGCTTTTCTTCTCAATATCTAGGCATTCGCACCGCACGCTTGGGTCGAGGCCAAAGAATTTTGGCGTCCATTCAATCCAGTAGCTGCATGGATATGTAAATGCAATGACCCGCGTGCGGACTGGCGCGGATGTTTGTTCATTAGACGGCAAATAAAATTTCAACATAAAATGAAACAAGTAAAATTGTTATAAGTATATTGATAGTTCGGAATATCTTTGGTTGGTTTTCTTCGGGAATTTCACGTCGCATGCACAGTGCATAGGTCATGCGGTTAATTTGAAATAAATAGAATACCGAGAATAGAACTACGATCATTAAAAGCAAGTCTATTCCTCCCCTCTTTCAGTATTATTAGCATATCAAAAAACGTCATTAAAACACAAGTACAAGCGAATCAGTTAATTGTAGGTGGTACTAAAATTTCATAGCCCTTTGGTGTTTCCTCAATTTGGGCATCTTTAGGTGAGTTTAGCAAATACTTCACGTAAAGAATATCAATTAAACATAAACTGCAATGATACGCTAACAGTAATGTTCCATAATGTGTATAGGCAGGTAACAGCCATGTACCGATAACGATACTTGTATTTAACGCGATAAATGGTGTAAGTAATGCGAAAATATATCGGTTTTTTGATAAGGGCTCTCGAATACGCATGTGCAGTACAGGGATAACATAAAATTGTTTCTTTACACGTAATTTGAGATGCTGGCGTAAGTCATATAATGCAAGAAAGTGCAAACATTTATGAATAGGATACAGGGCGAGGACGGCTATTACAAATAACCAGAACATATGGTCAGTATAGTATTCATTATGAAATAAATTAAATGTCACATAGGACACTGAAAAGACAGTGAGAAAGACAATCACAGCCATCATGACAATACGTGTCGTACCATAATGATGTTCAAGGTTTAAAATTTTCCAACAGTGCATATTAAATATCAACTCCAAAATAGTGAAGGGTCCTATTTAATGTAAATTGATTTCTATCAGAATGCAAGAGAAAGGAGGTATTTCAGAAATGTTTCTGAAATGCCTCCTTTTTAGTGTCACTTATCCTTTTACAGTGGAACGTTCTTCTAACGTGTCAAAGGAATCACGGAAATGTTGAAATGAACGTTCAAAAATATCGATAAAGTCTTCACCATAAATGTTACGAATGACAGCCATCACATCTAAAAATTCTGGGAAGCGACCATACAAATCTTTCAATGCTAAGGAACCCTCAAGCACAGAATGATAGGTGTTATGATAATTGCTGTTCATTTCAATAATAAGGTCTGTCCCTGTTTCAGTTAGCTCTACATACGTATTTCGTTTGTCATCATCACGTTTTGAAAACTTTAGTAACCCGCGTTCTTCTAACTTTTTAGAGAAGTTAAATGCTGTTGAAACGTGCATGACACCAAATTTTGCTACATCTGAAATAGAAGCTCCTTTTAAATGATAGGAAATCCACAAAATATGGTGCTCGTTAATATTTAAATCATAAGGTTTAATCCATTGTTGCCAATCCTTTTCAACTGCTTTCCACAAGGCTTTTGATAATTGCGCAATTCTTTGACTGTAAAGCATCGCTTCTTTTTGAGTGTATAGTTCCTCTGACAAAGCCATCACCTGCTGCTTTCTTTAACGTTTTAAAAATATTATAGCAATAAAGAAAAAAAGTTTAAAGTTAGAAAAATTAAAAAATTGAAAAGTGGTTAAAAAATAACATTTTGTTCGTTGTTTTTGATAAAAAAACGGCATTTATATCCAATGGATAAAACTTTATACCTGCACTTTTTCTTGTGGTTTTTTCTTTTCATCGGTGAATTGTGCAATGTTTTTCTCGATTTCGTTAATTGAATTCTGTAATGCTTCTATTTCTTGTTGTAAATTATTCTTCGTTGGTTCGATCTCTTGAGAAAAAGTAGTAATCGATTGTTTTAGGTCATTTATTATTTGCGGTATATTATTTTTCGCTTCATTTGTTAGTGTACCAACAGATTGTTTGACGTTATTAAGTTGGTGTTTAACGTCTTGTAGCTTTTCTTTTGCGCTATCAGAATTGGACTGTAAAATAGTACGGAATTGCTGACCTGATTGGGGTGTAGAGAAAAGGACAGCAATGGCTCCACCAAGAATACCTGTAGTTAATCCGATTAAAAATGGTTTTGCTTTCATAATAAATACCTCATTTCTATATTTGTGATCTTTCTTCTATTAAACCATGAAATCCATTGATTCAAAAAGAAAAAAGAAGCTAAACGAGTGATTTTGCGTCACCTTTTAGCTTCTTTCCCTTTTATTTATGCTCAAAAACGTCTAACGTTCACGTCTACATTCATTCTTTGGTTAAAAAGAGTTGCACATGCTTGTTTATAAAGCTTGTGAAATCGCAGTGTTGAATTTAGAACGCTTCACTAGTTTCGCAACGATCGGATAGATAATGATAAATGCTACAACGTTAAATGCAACAGCCGGTACCACAACACCAACAAACAGCATTGCGAATGTTGCGCCAACATTTGCGTTAAATACAAATAGGGCAACGGATAAAAAGACAGTACCTGATAAAATCGTACCTAATCCAACTAAGACAGC
This sequence comes from Lysinibacillus sp. 38-6, assembly GCF_046245175.1. Lineage (GTDB taxonomy): Bacteria > Bacillota > Bacilli > Bacillales_A > Planococcaceae > Lysinibacillus. Next base: position 2,555,796 of record NZ_CP176417.1, on the reverse strand, counting down.
TGCTATTGCAAAATGATTTATCACTTTTTTCAACACGATCAGGAAGGCTAAAAAGACAAATCCTGTAACAGCTTTATCGATAATGTTTGGGATAAAGCCTGCTGGGAATGTAGTAAACAATCCTGACAGTACGCCTGTAGATAAAGACAATAAGAAAGTTTCCTTTACCGTAGGGAACAATAAAATGCCGATAAACATCATTGTTAACATGAAATCAGGTTTCATGCCATTTACCATACCTGGTGTGACCACATATAGGGCAGCACCGACACCGACTAAAAGCGCCATTAGTACTAAATTCTTTGTATTCATTTCTAATCTCTCCTCGACTATACTCATCTATTTGTCTCCTAACGTGTCCTCATGACCGTTAGCGAAACTTATTTGTGATTGTAAACTAAAAATGAGCGTTTGACAATAGCATTTATGCACCATTATCTAAATTGTTTGGAAATTGTGTGAGTGCCTGGCACACTTTAGGGGCATATGTCACGAAAAAATCCACTGTGCTTTTAGCTGCACAGTGGATTGTCTTTTGGCTAAATTGTACGAGAATTGTGTGAGTGCCTGGCACTATAAATACGCTTTAATGCTGTTGGCTACGTCTGTTAATTGCTCAGGTGTATATTTTTGTGTTTGCCAAATTAAGCCTAGGCCTTCTTTTTCGTCGTAACGCGGAATAAAATGTAAGTGGTAGTGGAAAACAGTTTGTCCAGCTGCTGCACCGTTGTTATTAATTGTATTCATGCCGATTGGGTTAAATGCGGTTTTAATGGCATTGGCTAGTTTCGGCGCGACTGCGTATAAATTACGCGCTACGTCTTCTGGCATTTCGAATAAGTCTTGGCAGTGATGTTTTGGAATTAATAATGTGTGACCTTTTGCAACAGGTGCAATGTCCGTGAATGCATAGACATGTTCGTCTTCGTAAACTTTTGTACTTGGAATAGATCCATCAATGATTTTGCAAAATAGGCAATCGCTCATTCGTAAAATCCCCCTTATTTTTATATGTAAGTTTATTCTATCATACTCATAACTGAATCATTTGCTAATTTTTGATAAAATAAAGACAAGAAGAGGAGTGAGGGTATGTCGGTATTAGAAGTGCAACATGTGACAGGTGGTTATACGAAAAAACCTGTTATTAAAGAACTGTCATTTACAATAGGTAAAGGAGAACTTGTCGGGCTAATTGGTTTAAATGGTGCGGGTAAAAGTACGACCATTAAACATATTATTGGAACGATGCTTCCGAAAGAAGGCGATATCCGTCTAAATGGCGTGACGTTAAAAGAAAACACGGACAAGTATCGAACATCATTTTCATATATCCCTGAAACACCGGTTTTATATGATGAGTTAACATTGCGTGAACATTTAGCATTAACAGCGATGGCATATGGTTTAGATGAAGCGACACTAGCTGCGCGTTCGGAAGTATTATTAAAGGAATTCCGCATGGAAAAACGCCTAAATTGGTTCCCATCGCATTTCTCAAAAGGGATGCGTCAAAAAGTGATGATTATGTGTGCTTTTTTAGTGAACCCTAGTTTGTATATCATTGATGAACCGTTTGTCGGACTGGATCCGCTTGGTATTCAATCATTGCTTGATCAGATGGATACAAAGAAAAAAGAAGGGGCATCCATTTTAATGTCGACGCATATTTTATCGACAGCTGAAAAACATTGTGACCGCATTATTTTATTGCATGAGGGACGTGTGCGGGCACAAGGAACGATGGCGGATTTACGGAAAGCGTTTGCTATGCCACATGCGACATTAGATGACCTATATATTGCTATGACGAAGGAGCGGGACCATGAAGAACTTGCATGATGTATGGTCTTCACGCTTCATGCACTATATTAGTGAAGTACAAAAATATATGCAGTTTATTTTTACTGGGCATATAGCCATTGTACTTGTGTTTCTTGTTGGAGCTGGAGGCTATCAATATAGTGAGTGGTTGAAAATCGTAGAGAGCGATTTTCCTGCTGAAGGGCTTATTGCCTTCATACTTGGTGTATTACTAGCATTTAGCCGTCCAACGACATTATTGCGTGAGCCAGACCAAGTGTATTTATTGCCATTAGAATCCAAAATGGCACAGTATTTTAGAAAGGCATTAGCATGGACGTTTTGGTCACAAGTTTGGATTGTGGCGATTGTTTATATTGTTAGTATCCCTTTATTAAAAGCTGTTACGGAATTAACAACAATAAATATTTGGACAGTATTTTTCCTAGTGATCGCCTTAAAGTTTATTAGTGTGCAAGGGGAATTTAGCTATCGTTATAGTGAACGTGGTCACTATGTATGGATAGATAGACTAGTACGAGCTATTATATTTGGCGTAACCGTCTATATGGGACTGCAAATGCAAGTTCTTCTCGCATTCGTTGTTGCCATTATTGGTTGTGTCTATGTTGTTGTGTTTCGCAAAAGATGTGCGAATGAGCCAGTGCCGTATGAGCATTTTGTTAAACTAGAACAAAATCGGATGATGAGTTTCTATCGTTTTGCAAATTATTTTACGGATGTGCCGCATTTACATGGCAGCATTCGACGAAGAGCTTGGCTTGACTGGTTTTATAACTTTATTCCCTATCAAAAGGGAAATGCTCAAAAGTATTTAGTGTTCCGTACTTTTATACGAACAGACGACCATTTCTATTTATGGCTCCGCTTAACAGCTATCTCAGCTATTATTGCAGCGTTTGTGGATATTCCTGTCGTTACATGGATTGTAGCTGGTGCCCTAAGCTTTGCCACGACGATTCAGTTAAAGCAAGCATTGTTAGCAAGTGGTGAGTTCCGGATGGACATGCTTTATCCATTACCAGAGAATGCCCGTAAAGTGGCTGTTAAGCAAGTAGTACGTCTGGCAATGATTGCACAAGCGATTATTGTGACACTATGTGGCGTGACGCAGCCTATGTTCTTTGTGACAACGCTCATTATTCTTGTCATTAGTGAAATTACTACAAAGGTGTCAAAACCATAAAAAAGAAAGCTCATGTTGCCCAAAACATTAGGCAAGATGAGCTTTTTTATGTTAGTCCACTAATTGATATTCAAGTGCAGCGCTTAACATTACTTTTGCCGCAACGAGCATCCCTTTTTCATCAATATCGAATTTCGGATGATGATGGGGTGCATATTCTACAGGCTCAGCCCCTGTGAAGAAGAATGTTCCAGGTTTTTCTTCTAAATAATAAGCGAAATCTTCGCCACCCATCGTTGCTGGAATTTCAACGACATCACAAATGCCTTGTGCGACATCTCGAACAAATAACGTTTCTTTTTCATGATTGACAATCGCTGGGTAGCCTTTACGGTACTCTAGTTCAATTGTGCAATCATGGGCAATTTCAGTGCCTTGCACCACACGTCTAAATTCACGTTCCATCGTTGCTCGTACATCTTTATCAAAAGTACGTATTGTACCATTTAAATAAGCTGTATCTGCAATAATGTTATCGGCATTCGAAGCAACAAATGAGCCAACTGTAAGAACTGCTGATTCAGTTGGTGCAACACGGCGTGCTACAAGTTGTTGTAGGTTCATGACAAGTTGAGAGCCGATAACAATCGCGTCTTTTGTTTGGTGAGGGTGTGCACCATGGCCACCTTTACCTTGAATTTTTAGTTCAAAACTATCGACTGCCGCCATGAGTGGACCAACACGATAGCCAATCATACCTGTTGGATGATTAGAAGATAAATGTGTGCCGAATATAGCATCCACACCGTCCAGTGCACCTGCTTGTACCATACCAATTGCACCGCCTGGGTCAGCTTCTTCCGCATGTTGATGAATTAGCACATATTCACCTGCTAAGTCATCGCGCATTTCCCATAACAGTTTTCCTACGATTAACAAAGTAGCCGTATGACCATCATGACCACAAGCGTGCATCACGCCAGGTACTGTTGATTTATATGGCACATTTTTTTCATCTTGAATAGGTAGTGCATCAAAATCAGCACGTAAGGCAATCCTTTTACCAGGCTTACTACCTTTAATGCGTGCAATCAGTCCATAGCCGCTAACGTTAGGTTCAACAGGGACACCAAGCTTTTGGTAGTATTCAATAATATAGTTTGCGGTTTCTTGCTCTTGGAAGCTTAGTTCTGGATGCATATGTAGATGGCGGCGAATCGCCACCATTTCATCAAAATGGGCATCAATTTTCTCGAGTAATTGTTGATTCATATAAATGCTCCTTTAAAAAAATTTATGCCTCGTCGTCCTCTTTCGGGGCAACGGTATACGTCGAAACATAGGAAGCGGCAGAAAAGATATTTTGTTGTCGCACACCAGTAGGTTCTTCACGTTGGGCATGTGCCTTATTATACGCTTTTGAGCTTTTCCATGCTTCAAATGAGTGTGGTCCATTCCATTGGGTCATCACAATGTACGTATCACCATTTATTGGCCGTAATAGACGGAAAGCTATAAAACCAGGCTCGTCCTCAATCGCACGTGCACGATTTAAAAAACGATGTTCAAATACAGGGCGGCCTTCATCTGTAACAGGAATATTGTTCAAAACAAAGAAGCCACGATCTTCTAATTCGTTTACTGAGTCCAATACTTCAAACTTGCGGGGTGTAGCAAATACAGTTTTCCCTTGCGTTTCATGGATAAGCACAGAATTACCTTCTCCGTGCATTAAAATCATATGTTCATCAGGGTACTTGTTTTTCACCTGTTCCATAAACTCTCCTGTACCTGAAGTTAAATAAATATACACTATTTTGCCCTCCTTATGAATGTCTATAACTGTTTTATTATCTCCATTTAAGTGTAAGTTACCCGCTTTGTCAAAAAAGTAAGCGCGCAGAAAGAACAATTTTATGACATTTCACTTGGAAAACTATACAATAGCAGAGGAAGCGTTTACTATTGAAAACGGATATCAATAATAATGGAATAAACAAGTGATTTTTTAGGATATGAATTTCATCGAGGGGAAGGAATTAATCAATGACAACACTTTTCAATGATACTCTTCTACGTGCTGCACGAGGGGAAAGGACTGAACATACTCCAGTCTGGTATATGCGGCAGGCAGGTCGTTCACAACCAGAATATCGTGCCATTAAAGAAAAATATTCTTTAGAAGAAATTACACATCAACCTGAGCTATGTGCGTATGTTACACGATTACCGGTAGAAAACTACAATGTGGATGCTGCTATTTTATATAAAGATATCGTAACACCTCTACCTGGTATCGGTGTCGATGTGAAAATTAAAGCGGGTGTAGGCCCAGTTATTTCTAATCCAATTCGCACAGTTGCTGATGTAGCAAACTTAGGTGAGTTCAATGCAAAGGAACACACACCTTTCGTATTAGAAACAATCAAAATACTAACGGAAGAACAGCTTAATGTGCCATTAATCGGTTTTGCAGGAGCGCCATTCACATTAGCAAGCTATATGATTGAAGGCGGACCTTCTAAAAACTATAATAAAACAAAATCATTTATGGTTTCTGAGCCACAGGCATGGTTTGCATTAATGGATAAACTAGCCGACATGATTATTGCTGATGTATCAGCACAAGTAGAAGCGGGTGCAAAAGCAATCCAAGTATTTGACTCTTGGGTAGGTGCTTTAAATGTTGAAGATTACCGCGTGTTTATTAAACCTGTGATGACACGTATTTTCGGCGAGTTGAAAAAAGAAAATGTGCCGCTTATTCAATTTGGTGTTGGTGCAAGTCACCTAGTAAAAGAGTGGCATGATTTACCGATTGATGTTGTCGGCTTAGATTGGCGATTACCAATTAAAGAAGCTCGTGCAAAAGGTATTACAAAGCCGGTACAAGGAAACTTAGATCCGTCATTGCTACTTGCTGATTGGTCAGTTATTGAAAAGCGAACTAAAGATATTATCGATCAAGGCTTAGAGATGTCAGGTCATATTTTCAACTTAGGCCATGGCGTATTCCCAGAGGTTGATCCAGATGTATTGAAACGTTTAACAACACTTATTCATGAATACAGTGCACAACAAATTCAAGCACGTTCTTAAATTAAGCTTAGTGTGAAAAAACGTAACTCAAGCAACAGTCACAAAGAGAGTAATTTCTAAATGAGGCAATTACACTTCTAAATGGTGTAATTGTTGTTGGCGTACAGAAATCATACAAAAAATATAGTTTAACTATTATTTAGAGGTGAAAAGGTTTATGAAAAAGGTTAAAGGTTTATTAGTAATGGCATATGGCACACCCTATAAAGAGGAAGATATTGAACCCTACTATACACATATTCGTCACGGACGTAGACCATCTGACGAGCATTTAGAAGATTTACGCAGTCGCTATGAGGCAATCGGCGGTTTATCACCACTTGCTGCTGCAACAGAAGCACAGGCTGAAGCTTTATGCGCACGTTTAAATGAAGTGCAAGATGAGGTAGAATACAAACTATTTATTGGCTTAAAACATATTCAACCTTTCATTGAAGATGCAGTGGAGGAAATGGTGGCTGCAGGTATTAAAGAAGCAGTATCTATCGTATTAGCACCACACTTCTCGACTTTCTCTATCAAATCATATAATGGTCGTGCAGCAGAAACAGCAGGTGATCGCCTGAAAATCACATCTGTGGAATCTTGGTATGATGAGCCGAAGTTTATTGAATATTGGCAAGGAAAAGTGAATGAAACATTCGCTGCTATGTCTGAAGAAGAACGTGAGAAAGCTTGCTTAATCGTATCAGCGCATTCTCTTCCAGTGAAAATTAAAGAACTGGGCGATCCATACGAAGACCAACTAATTGAAACAGCTCGACTAATTCAAGCAGCTACGGGTGTAAAAAATGTAGAAGTGGGCTGGCAATCAGCTGGACAAACTCCAGAGCCTTGGTTTGGTCCAGATGTGCAAGATTTAACGCGTGATCTTTACGAGCAAAAGGGTTATCGTTCATTCGTTTATACACCAGTTGGCTTTGTAACAGAACATTTAGAAGTACTTTACGATAACGATTATGAATGTAAAGTGGTTTGCGAGGAGTTAGGTGCAAACTATTATCGTCCAGCAATGCCAAATACCCATCCATTGTTTATAGATGCTATGGTAGATGCCATTCATAAAAAATTAAGCTAAGCGAAAAGAAAGTGATGATGTAGGTGACTCAAAAAAGACGAAAGGTAGTTGTTGTTGGCGGCGGCATTACAGGCCTAACAGCTGCGTTCTATATGCAAAAACAAGCGCGCACAAAAGAATTGCCGGTAGATATCGTTCTTGTCGAGTCGTCTTTACGTCTTGGCGGAAAAATCCAAACTCTTAGAAAAGATGGTTTTATTATTGAGCGAGGGCCAGAATCCTTTTTCGATCGTGAAAATCATATTCAAGCACTTGCAAAGGAATTAAACATTGAACATGAGATGATAACAGGTGATTCGGGTCCTACTTATATAGCTGTTGGAAGTAAGTTATATCCTATTCCGAGCAATTTAATGTCAGGAGCAACGCCACAGATTTCGCCATTCATTACATCAGGTTTATTTTCACTCAGCGGGAAAATTCGTGCAGCGGGAGATTTTGTCCTCCCGCGTTCTGCACGGGATGACGACCAGCCGTTAGGAGAGTTTTTTCGAAGAAGATTTGGTGCTGAAGTTGTAGAAAATTTAGTTGAACCATTACTTGCAGGAACTTTTGCAGGGGATATTGAACAACTAAGCATGCAATCTACATTTCCTCAGCTCTATGAATTAGAGCAAAAGTATCGTAGTTTACTTTTCGGTATGAAAAAATCAGGAACAAATTTTTTAAGTTACAATCAGATAGCGAAGGACAAGGGGATTTTCCAAACCTTTGAAAATGGTTTAGAGACGCTAATTGAAAAGTTAGAAGAATCTTTAGCTCCTGGAACAGTTATGAAGGGTGTTAAAGTAGAGCAAATCGACCATGGCAAAGATGGTGCGGTGCACGTCGAACTCAATAATTTTTCACATATCACTGCGGATGCTGTAATCATTGCAACGCCGTTTAATGTAGCGCAAATGATGTTTACTAAACATCAACTGCTGACGGAGTTAAATACGATGAAAGCCGCAACGATTGCTACAGTAACGATGGCATTTAAAAAGGAGCAGCTTGGTGACTTAGATGCACTTGCATTTTACGTTTCGAGAAATAGTGATTTTTCCATAACATCTTGTACATGGATTAATCGCAAATGGCCTAATACCACACCCCAAGATTATGTGTTATTACGTAGTTATATTGGTCGTGTAGGTGATGAAACGATTGTTGCTTTATCTGATTCAGAGATTGAAAAAACAGTCTTACAAGACTTAAAAAATACAATCGGTATTGAAGGAGAACCAGCGACAACGGTTGTTTCTCGTTGGAAAAACGCTATGCCACAATACACGGTTGGACATGAAGCGAAAATTGAGCGTGTGAAAGCAGAACTGTATGAACATTTCCCAACAGTAAAACTAGCAGGTAGCTCATTTGAGGGAATATCCATTCCTGAATGCGTAGAGCAAGGATGCAATGTGGCAAATGAAATTTTAAGTGAAATGTTTATACAGGAATACTAAAAGAGTAGTACAAAATTATATTTGTACTACTCTTTTTATTATGAAGTTGGAAAATGATAAGCCTTAAAAAATCGCATATGACAAGGCGGATTTCAAGGCTTAATATAAGGTGTGATGAATTTATTTTAGGCCAGATAAACGATAATCGTTGACTCTTGCCTGAATAAATTTAATTAACGAGCGTTAGGAAATTCTGTGGCATGACCAAACAATACCTCCAGAATTAGCACCTCCTAACGTTAAAGCAATACTTAAGCCATTTGCATCGTAAAATAAATCAATGGTATCACCGGCATTTAAGTTAACTTCTCCTGCTAATGTGATAGTACCATTGCCTAGAACCGCTCTAATGGTTAATAAGGTAACAGCTAAATTTAATACTGGGAATAAACCGCTTATTAAATTCGTTGTTGTATTTCTACGAATTGCAAATGAAGGATTGACACCGGCACCAATGCCAAGGCTAATGGCAGCTACTGTAGAATAGTTGATTGTTGCTTCAAAGCAATATCTTCCAGTAGTCGGAACTGTAAATATACCAGTTGTTGGATTAAACGCTGGTGTTGTGAAATAAGGTGAGGCTACGCTCCAATTAGTTAATGTGGCAGAGCTACTAACAGCTAAAGTGCTTAAGAAGGCTGAGAAACCTTCTGTCAAAGCTGGACCAGTAGGCCCTGTAGTTCCCGTTGTACCAGTCGCACCAGTAGCTCCAGTAGGCCCGGTGTTACCAGTAGCGCCGGTAGCTCCAGTAGGCCCGGTGTTACCAGTAGCGCCGGTAGCTCCAGTAGGCCCCGTGTTGCCAGTAGCTCCTGTCACCCCAGTAGCTCCGGTGTTACCCGTAGCGCCAGTAACCCCCGTCACGCCAGTATTACCAGTAGGCCCCGTGTTGCCAGTCGCACCAGTAGGTCCAGTAGGCCCGGTGTTGCCGGTAGCGCCGGTAGCTCCAGTATTCCCGGTGTTGCCGGTAGCGCCGGTAGCTCCAGTATTCCCGGTGTTACCAGTAGCGCCGGTAGCTCCAGTAGGCCCCGTGTTGCCAGTAGCTCCTGTCACCCCAGTAGCTCCGGTGTTACCGGTAGCCCCAGTAGCGCCAGTGTTACCAGTCGCACCAGTAGGCCCGGTGTTACCAGTAGCGCCTGTATTACCAGTGGCACCCGTAGCGCCGGTAGCTCCAGTATCCCCAGTGGCACCCGTAACCCCAGTCACGCCAGTATTACCAGTAGGCCCCGTGTTGCCAGTCGCACCAGTAGGTCCAGTAGGCCCAGTGTTGCCGGTAGCCCCTGTCACACCAGTAGCTCCAGTAGGCCCGGTGTTACCAGTAGCTCCTGTCACCCCAGTAGCTCCAGTATCCCCAGTGGCACCTGTAGCGCCAGTAACCCCCGTCACGCCGGTATTACCAGTAGGCCCAGTGTTGCCGGTAGCCCCTGTCACACCGGTAGGCCCAGTATTACCAGTATTACCTGTAGCGCCGGTAGCTCCAGTAGGCCCAGTGTTGCCAGTAGCTCCTGTTACCCCAGTAGCTCCGGTAGGCCCGGTATTACCAGTAGCGCCCGTGTTACCAGTAGCACCCGTGTTACCAGTAGGCCCCGTGTTACCAGTAGCCCCTGTCACACCGGTAGGCCCAGTATTACCAGTGACACCAGTCGCACCAGTTGCTCCAGTATCCCCAGTGGCACCCGTAGCGCCAGTAACCCCAGTCACGCCGGTATTACCAGTAGGCCCAGTGTTGCCGGTAGCCCCTGTCACCCCAGTAGCTCCCGTAGCCCCAGTGTTACCCGTAGAGCCGGTTGCTCCCGTAGCCCCAGTGGCACCCGTAGCACCAGTAACCCCAGTCACGCCAGTATTACCAGTAGAGCCAGTTGCTCCAGTAGCGCCAGTGTTACCTGTAGCGCCCGTAGCCCCCGTAGGTCCAGTAGCCCCGATTTCTCCCGTAGCCCCAGTGTTGCCAGTAGAGCCGGTTGCTCCCGTAGTCCCAGTGTTACCCGTAGAGCCGGTTGCTCCAGTATCCCCAGTGGCACCCGTAGCACCAGTAACCCCAGTCAAGCCAGTATTACCAGTAGAGCCAGTTGCTCCAGTAGCGCCAGTGTTACCCGTAGCGCCCGTAGCCCCCGTAGGTCCAGTAGCCCCGATTTCTCCCGTAGCCCCAGTGTTACCCGTAGAGCCGGTTGCTCCCGTAGTCCCAGTGGCACCAGTAGAGCCGGTTGCCCCAGTCGCGCCAGTAATACCAGTGACACCAGTCGCACCAGTTGCTCCCGTAGCGCCAGTGTTACCCGTAGAGCCGGTTGCTCCAGTAGTCCCGGTTGCCCCAGTCGCGCCCGTAGCGCCAGTATTACCAGTAGCCCCAGTAGCACCAGTCACGCCAGTATTACCAGTAGGCCCAGTAGGCCCAGTAGGACCGGTAGCACCAGTAGCTCCGGTAGGCCCAGTAGGTTTACTAGGCCATACGCAGCTATATTCCGGTATATTAACACAGCCAGAGTAATTATTAGTCGGTATTTTTACACAACCGCAAGGGAATGTTTTGCATTTACTACAAACATTATTTAAAAAATAATCTTCAAATTTCATTTATTTCACCTCCTCTCTCAAATATCCTATTCAGAAAAATGATAGAGGAAGTGGACGGTTAACTATTTTGCGTGTCGATATGATAATTTATAAATGGGGTAATAATGATATTTAAGAGTATCCGCTGCAAACGCCGGTGGAAGTGAATAAAAATGAAAAAACCCCAAATAAATAATAAAAGCTAAAGCAGAAATTCATTGTTAATTAACTAGTAAATTAAGGTTTGCCAATGTCCTTGTTTAACAAATGATCAAAATAATTTTTGTTGTGTAGAATTTTCGGGTCATTTGGTAAATAGACTCTTGCTGATTCATTATGGCTATTGGCTAGTTCGTATTGTTGTAATCGGTCGTAGAGGACGCAAAGCTGTAAATGGGGTAACCATGTAGTATAGGTTTTATTTTGGAATGGGGCGTTCGGTTTTGGTTTCATTGTTAATGCTTGTTCATACCAAAAGATGGCCTCATGGTTTTTTCCTTGCTCCATAAAATGATAGCCAAGCCTGCAGCAAGCTTCTGGACGTGGAGTGTCGTATTCAAAGCTTCGTAAAATAGAACTTACATTATTTTCTTTGTCTTGTAATTTCGAATAGCAGTCAGCTAATTTAAAACAGGCATTAATATTATCTTCTATCCAACCTAATTTAGATGTTAAAAAAAGCTCATAGTAAAATATCGCTTCTTCGACTTCATTATGGTCCAGTAATTCATTGGCATAATAAAAGGTGTCGCGAGGCGTTAGTGGTTCTCCAGATTGCAGAAGTTTTTTATAAATAGCAATATTCCGCTGATGATCATGCTGGAGTGGTAAGTGGCTCACAGCAACATCACTGTCGAAAAGATGTCCACCTACTTCTAAATATTCATGTACTGCGCCTATCCACCGAAACTGTTTATCTCTCCTAACTAATCGATACCTTCTTAACAGAGCACTAACATTTCCCTCTGCATCAAAGCTTAAATTATAATTCATCGAGACAGCATCAATATCAGGGCTTAAAGATTCCTTTAATGCTTTAAATTTTTCTTGATCCTGCGCTAGTATTACATCATCTGCATCTAGCCAAAGGATGTAGTCGGATGTGGCTTGTTGAAATGAAAAATTACGTGCTTCAGCAAAATGATGAATCCACTCAAAATCAAATATGCGATCAGTGAATTGTTTAACAATTTCCTTTGTCTTGTCACTGGAGCCTGTGTCCACTATATTTATTTCATCAACTAAATCCTTAACGGATTCAAGACATCTGGCAATGACATCTTCTTCGTTTTTCACAATCATACATAAACTAATGGTTACCAAAATACGATACCTCCTTACAATAATCTTAGTAGTATATGTGACAATCATTTTTTTGCGAAGCTAGATGCCCTTATTTAGCGGGGGAAAGAGCTTCTATCGATTGGTAATATGTCATAAATTTACCTTTCAAGTTTCACGCGGATTTCACAAATGTGAAGTATAGTTAAAGAGCAGAGGTGATGATGTTGAAAAAATGGGTATTTTTCATTTTTTCTTTAATACAAATTATTTGGTTGACGGGGTGTAGCGAGAAATCATTTGTGCCCATTAACCGCGATCAAAGTTTTATTGCGTCGCTCAATATACAAGAACCATCGCTAGATTTTATTGATGATCAAGGGAACGTACTTGCTTCGTGGACATTTGATAAAGCTTATACGGGCGCATTATTACTAGATAATGACCGAATATTGCTATATGGGAACCAATTAGATCAAATCGATGTTTATGCACTTTCTACAGGAAAAAAACTTTACGCCAAAAAAGTAAAGCTAGGAACAACGAATGTGTACTATGCGGCGCAAGCTAAACAATTTTTTATTACGAATAGCACGACGAATACGGTGACAAGCTTTGATGTGGAAGGCAATGAATTGGCATCACAGCAACTTGGTAACTATCCAATGTCGATGGCAGCATACAAAGATAAGCTTTATGTAGTGAATTATAAAGACACAAAACTATCCGTTCTATCCATGAAGGATTTAACGCTAGAACAAGAGTGGCCAATTGATAAATCGTCGCATGGAATGGTGATTATTGAGGAAACAAATGAGCTATGGATTGGCGGTCATGGAGAAGGAAGCAAGCCGAATAGTTCAGTGAAGCGTTTCGATCTTGCAACGGGTGCTGTTCGAGGAGAAATAGAAATGCCCTTAATGCCAGTAGGTTTAACGAAGACGAAAGATAAAGTTTTAGTCGTTAGCCACGGACATAATGAATTATATATTGTAGATTTTCTGGGAAAAGTGACATGGCAAAAAGAGGTTGGTGCTAATCCGTTTGTTGTCAATCAGTTTAAAGACTATATTGTGGTCGCTGGTTATGACGACCATACATTATATTTTATTAAGGATGGTCAGGTACAAAAAACAGTGGATGTTGGTAAAGGTGCATTTCAGCTGTTAGTAAGGGAGGACGAAAAGTGACAACAGTATTAATTGTGGATGATGAGCAAGATATGCGAAATTTAATCGAGATGATGCTCAATAATTCCAAGTTTGAGACCTTTACAGCTGCAAGCGGAACAGAGGCATACGATATTATTGTTCGAGAACAAATCGACTTAGTTTTATTGGATGTCATGATGCCACATGAAGATGGCTTTGCAGTGTGTCAAAGTATTCGAGCGATGTCAAATATACCTGTCATATTCTTAACGGCAAGAGATGCCAATGAGGATAAAGTGAAGGGTCTGACACTCGGGGGAGATGATTATATTGTCAAACCATTTACCAATGACGAACTAGTGGCACGAATGCACGCTGTACTGAGAAGAAGTGGCACTAATATTGCAGATTCACAGCAAAAATATATTATCTTTGGTGTCATAAAATTAGATGAGATTGCACGCAAAGTGTCCGTTGAAGGAAAAGCGATTCCGTTAACTTTAAAGGAATTTGAACTATTGCATTTATTTATGAAAAATCCAGGCAATGCCTATTCACGTGAGCAGTTGTTAGAGCGCATTTGGGATATCGATTATTTAGGTGGCACAAGAACGGTCGATACCCATATTAAAACATTACGTTTAAAGCTTGGAAAGGAAGCGGCAGGATATATCCAAACTGTTTGGGGAGTCGGCTACCGCTTTGACTCTGGCGAATGAAAAGGATTTCAACACGTATTTGGCTATTAATTTTTGCCTTTTTGATTATTACCGTTCTTTTTATGTATGTACTGACGGATTTTTTATATGAACAACTGTATGTGGAAGATACGGAAAGTAATATGATTGAGATTGGTACAAAGCTACAAACAATGTATACGAATGGCAAAGTAACAGATGAATTTATTGCCGATATTGAACATTATAATGATTATTCCAATTTAAATATTTTCGCTGTTCGAAATCCGCGTGAGCTGAGCGCTTGTGTCCCATTTGATATTGATTATGATACATTGATAGGTGCAGAAGAACGACAGCAATTGCTAGAAGGCAAGTATGTGCAAAAAATTGGCTATGAGCCCCGATTTGATCGGCAACTAATTTCAGTTGTGTTACCTTTAGTAGATCAAAATAGGCTAGAGGGCATTATTTATATTTACTTCCCTTTAGCTAAAATAAGTGAGTTGGCAAGTCAAGAAGTCATTTTCCTATTTTTAAGTGCATTTATCTTTTTGATTGTGATGAGCTTTTTTGTCTATAAAGGTATTCAACATATTATGCGACCATTAAGTGACTTGCAGACAGCGGTGAAGGAGATGTCTTATGGACATTATGAAACACGTGTGCCTGTTAAATCGAGTGATGAAATCGGCAAACTATCGAGCACCTTTAATGACATGGCCGAAGCAATTCAACGCGAAGATGAAGCGCAGAAAACTTTTTTAGCAACTGTATCACATGAATTACGGACGCCCATTAGCTATGTAAAAGGCTATAGTGAAGCAATGCAAAACGGCATTATTGCACAAGCCCAACAAGAAGAAACAATACAGCTAATCGTGCGAGAAGCAAATCGTATGGAACGATTAACAAATGAACTTCTCCAACTTGCTCGTATGGAAAATGAACAAAAGAACGTCGATGTATATCCAATTCCACTTGCAGAGACTTTACGAGAAGTACGCAAAATTTTAATGCATCAAGCACAGAAAAAGCATATTATGTTGCACCTTGAGGCAGATGATACATTAATAGTCAAAGCTGATGAAGAGAAGTTAAAACAAATTTTTATCAACATCATTGAAAACGCGATTAATTACTCTTATGAGCAGTCGAAAGTTGACATTGTCGCAATACAGCATAATGGCAACGCGCTCATAACGATTAAAGATGAGGGCATCGGTATACCGAAGGAAGATTTATCGCATGTGACAGAGCGGTTTTATCGGGTGAATAAAGCACGTAGTCGCGCAGATGGTGGAAGCGGCTTAGGGCTTTCCATTGTTGAACAATTGTTAAAGCAATTACAAAGTAAGATTGAAATTGAAAGTGAACTAGACAAAGGCACAATCGTTAAAATTACAATGCCATTAATGGAGGAATAGTACATGAAGAAGTGGTTATTTACATTGATAGCAGTACCCGCATTATTAGTAGGGTGTGGGGAAAAGAAAGAGCCTGCAACACTTGCAACATTGGAGGAGCCTCAAATACCAGACGTAGAAATTTTAACACCTAAAGAAGTAGCGATAAATGCTCCTATTGAACTTGCTGCACATGTTAGTCAAGGAGAACAAAATATTGATGATGCAGTAGTTGAATTTGAAGTATGGGAATCAGGGAAGCGCGATGAAGGGCAAATGCTTGAAGGGAAGTTCGAGAAAGATGGCGTCTATAAAGCGCAAACTACATTCGATCATGACGGCGTATACTTTATGTATGCCCATACGACTGCAAACGGTGTTCATAATATGCCGAAGCAGCAAATTACGGCTGGCACACCTGATATGACGCAAGTAATACAAGAAGATGACAAAGTTAATACGAACACGATGAATCATGATACAAATTCGTCTGAAGATAGCGAGCAACAAGAAAATGAAAAAAATAATCATTAAAAAGCTTGCATTCTTTTTGAAATAGGCATAATATATTGACCAGATGACCGAAACGGTTTTCTGGTCATTATTATTTCTGTGTACTAAAGAATGTACATAACTTACCATAGAAAGGATGTCACAAATGGATCGTAGGCAGGAAATTCTTGAAGCAGCTGCAAAATCATTTACGTTGTTTGGCTATAAGGCAACGACGATGGAACAAGTGGCGAAAATTGCGAATGTCGGTAAAGGAACAATTTACACATTTTTTGCAAATAAAGAAATTCTTTTTCAAGAGATTGCGATGTCACTTGTACGTGAGATGATTGCGGAAGCGGATGCTGTGTTGGATGTATCAGCTAGCTTTATGGATAATGCGCATAATGCTTTAATGAAAATGCTACAATTCCGTGAGAAGCATCTTTTATTTGCGAAGTTAATAGAGGAAGAAAAAGAATTACGCACACCAGCAGTCAAACAAGTGTTAATTCGCATTGAGTCTGAAATATTATCTTATGTGGCGACGTTAATTCAAAGACGTATCGACAAAGGTGAGATTCGAGATTGTGATGCTGAGTTAGTAAGCTATCTGTTGTTAAAGGCGTATTTAGCGTTCGTTGTAGATTGGCATGAGCTACACGGCGACATGATTCCAGAAGAAAAGATTCTTAATCTTTTCAAGGAAACAATCTTTCGAGGACTCGTTCTTTAAGAAAGAATCGACAAATTTTACGTACTGTGAAGTTTGTGATTTTTTTGCAGAAAAATGACCAATTGACGTTTTCGGTCAATTAGTATAGGAGTGAGGGAAACATATGATTAAAGCTGAATGGCTGAAAATCTTTAAAACAAGAAAAATGCTTGTTTCAATAATTGCTGTCCTATTTATCCCGGTCATGTACGCAGGTATGTTTTTATGGGCGTTTTGGGATCCATATGCAGGCATGTCTAATTTACCGGTAGCAATTGTCAACGAAGATAAAGGGGCAGAAATGGACGGCTTAAAGTTAGAACTAGGCGATACGTTAGTCGATAAACTGGTCGATAGTAAGCAATTTGACTTTATTGAAGTGTCCAAAGAAAAAGCAGAAAAAGGTTTAAATGGTCGAGACTATTACATGATTTTAGAAATACCAGCCAATTTCTCAGAGCATGCTACGACTTTACTTGATGACAAACCTTCTAAATTAGTCATGAACTATATTCCAAATGAAGGATTAAACTTCTTAGGCGCACAAATCGGTGAAACAGCAATGGATCGCATTCGCGCTGAAGTAAATACGCAAGTATCTGCTACATATGCAGAAAAATTATTTGATTCCATTGCAACACTTGGCGACGGCTTTACGGAAGCAGCTGATGGTTCAGTTAAACTGGATGAAGGCGCTCAAAAAGTAGCAAATGGAGCGAAAGATTTAAAAGGATATTTAGAGCAGTTAGCTTCTAGCACAATTGAACTTTCTGATGGTACAGATAAAATTACCAAAGGTGCAGCGCAAGCGGCAACGGGTGCTAATGACTTATCAACTGGGCTTGTAAAATTAGAAAATGGTACAGTGCAGTTACAGCAAGGTGCACAGCAGGCTGCTGCTGGGGCAACGAGTCTTGAACAAGGCTTAACGCAATACACACAAGGTGTAGCGAAGGTAGAAGCTGGTCTTACAACATTGACTGAAAAACAACAGCAAATCATTGCTGGTGCATCATCTGTTGCGGAAAATGCTGGCGCATTAAACGGTGCAGCAAATCAATTAGCAGATGGCTCTGCCAAAGTAGAAGCAGGTCTTACAGCTTTAACTGCACAGTTACAAGGTGCGATTGCATCGATGCCGGAAGAGCAAGCAGCTGCGTTAAAACAAACGTTAGCAGAGCTACAAGCGGGTAGTGCAAGTGTGCATAATGGTTTAAGTTCATTAGCTACTGGTACTGAAAAATTACAAGCGGGTGCTAGCCAAGTAAGTGGCGGGGCATCACAAATTGCGGCAGGTCAAAAAGAAGTTCTAGCTGGTGCGAATGCATTAGCCGGAAAAAGTAATGAATTAGTTAAAGGTGCACAAAGCCTACAAGCTGGTAATGCAACACTTGCAGATAAATTAGGAGAATTACATGCTGGTGTCAACACGGCAGTTACAGGCTCTCAAACATTAGCTTCAGGGTTAAATGACTTAGCTAGTGGTACAACAACATTGAACGAAGGTACTTCAACACTTGCTTCAAAATCTGGTGAACTAGCAGAAGGTTCTGCTACACTTGCCGACGGTTCAACTGAACTTGCAGATGGTACAGCAACGCTATCTAGCAAATTAGGTGAAGCGAGTGAAAAAGCGAACGAAGTACATGCGAATACTGACACGTATGATATGGTAGGTAGTCCAGTAGAAGTAGACAAAGAATCAGTTAACCATGTACCTAACTATGGTACAGGATTCGCTCCTTACTTTATTTCACTTGGATTATTCGTTGGGGCATTGTTAATTTCAATTGTATTCCCACTTGTTGAACCAGCTATTCGTCCGAAAAATGGAGCAACATGGTTTACAAGTAAAGTGACAGTACTTGCATTTGTCGGTCTAATTCAAGCGTTACTAACAGTAGGAATTGTGAAATGGGGCTTAGGGCTTGAAGTACAAAATATGGGTTATTTTGTACTAACAGCTGTTATCACAAGCTATGTGTTCTTAGCTTTAGTACAAATGTTAGTTTCTATTTTAGGTGATCCAGGTCGTTTCGTTGCCATTGTGGTACTGATTTTACAACTTACAACAAGTGCAGGTACATTCCCACTTGAATTGATTCCATCACCATTACAAGTGTTCAATACATTACTACCAATGACATATACTGTGCAAGCATTTAAAGCAAGCATCTCAACAGGGGATATGTCTTATTTATGGCAAAACTACGGTGTGCTAATTGGATACTTACTTGTGTTCTTAGCCATTACTTTTGGTTATTTCATGCTATTACACACAAAACGTTACTCAAAAGTAGCCGAAGATTAAAAAACACTTTGCACCCACCATTTACTTGGTGGGTGTTTTTTTAGTGCCAGGCACTCAAACAATTTACCCCCTAGCAAAATATCGGTTCCAAAATTGTAAAAATCCACTGCGCTTTCCTCGGGCACAGTGTAAGCCGCAACCCTCGCTGTCGCGCGGTTTGTTGCGTTCTACTACTTGTGCTGTTCCCGCAGGAGTCTACGTGGATTTTTACTTTGTAAGAAATTGTGTGAGTGCCAGGCACTCACACAATTTCTAAAAGTAAAACAGCAGCTGATATGAGCGTATCAGCTGCTGTTTTGTGTAAGTGTAAGAGATTTAATTAAGGGTTCATCATACAAGTATGATGAGGGGTGTCATTATTAGGTCGTGTGGGGCACGTAATGACTTACAGAATAGGCAAATGCTTATAGGCAGTTACATTTTTCACAAGTGTTGCTGTAGCATTCGCTTTGTTCTTCGATCTTTTCACCGCATTCCGTGCATTGTTTTGCAGGTAAGTTCTTGAAAAATTCAACTACGTTTTCTAACATTGTGGACTCCTCCTTTAAGTTCATCTGTACTATTACTGTTTTGTTATTTCCTAGTGTATTATAACAGATGCGTTTCGTCAACACAAAATGCCTAATTTACGGTAAAATAAAATGTGGATATTTTGTGAAGGAGGAAACGAATATGATTTTCGTTGATAATAAAGGGATTCATGACCCACGCATTAACCTTGCCATTGAGGAGTATTTATTAAAGACAATGGATGTTGATAAGGAACCAGTGCTGTTATTTTACATCAATCAGCCATCGATTATTATTGGTAAAAACCAAAATACGATAGAAGAAATTAATACAGACTATGTGGAGGATAACGGGATCATCGTTGTTCGTCGCCTTTCGGGTGGTGGAGCAGTGTATCATGATCTCGGAAATCTAAACTATAGCTTTATTACGAAGGACGATGGCGATAGCTTTATGAATTATAAAAAATTCACACAGCCCGTTGTCGATGCGCTTGCCAAACTGGGCGTAAATGCCGAGCTGTCAGGTCGTAATGATATTTTAGCGGAAGGACGCAAAGTATCCGGGAACGCACAGTTTTCTACAAAAGGCCGTATGTTTAGCCATGGTACTTTACTGTTTGATACAGAAATAGATGCGGTTGTATCTGCTTTGAAGGTGAAGAAAGATAAAATCGAATCAAAAGGTATTAAATCGATTCGTTCACGTGTAGCAAATATTTCGGAGTTTCTAATGCACAAAATGACAGTAGAAGAATTCCGTTTAGAAATATTAAAATCCATTTTCGGTGGCGAAGAAAACATTCGTTATTATGAGCTAACGGAAGAAGATTGGGCAAATATTCATAAATTATCTGCTGAACGCTATCAAACGTGGGAATGGAATTATGGTAAATCTCCACGCTTCAATATTCAAAAAACACATCGTTTCCCTACAGGGGGAATTGATATCCGCCTAGAAGTAAACCACGGCATTATTGAAGAAGCACATATTTTCGGTGACTTCTTCGGGGTGGGCGATATTGCCGATGTTGAACAGCGTTTAGTTGGGACAAACTATGACCGTGTGGCTATTGCAAAGGCGTTAGCTGGGATTGACGTACCAACATACTTTGGTGGTATCTCGACAGAAGAGTTTTTACAATTAATTTATTAACAATAGACAAAAAACCGTTGGCTAATGCCTTTCATTAAAAAAGAAATTATTAGTCTATACTTAGAAGGTAGAATGCTTAAGCCAGCGGAAAAATTCGTGAGTTGAACATGGTAGAAGAAAATCCATAGCTCACGGGTAGAAAAGGGCACGCGCAGGTTATGGCGCGTAGCCTTTTTTTGGTACAATATATGATAGAAAGGAGTGTCGGTATGGAGAAACACCGAATATTTATTGTCGAGGATGATGTGAAGATTGCATCATTACTTGCAGAAACACTTAGAAAATACCAATACGAAGTGGAAACCATCCAAGAATTTGATCTTCTAATCGAAGAGTTTACAGCATTTAATCCACATATGGTGTTGCTTGATATAAATTTACCTGCGTATGACGGCTATTATTGGTGTCGTCAGCTACGTCAACATACAACTTGTCCAATCATCTTCATTTCAGCACGATCTGGTGAAATGGATCAGATTTTTGCGCTTGAAAATGGAGGTGACGATTTTATAACAAAGCCATTTAATTATGAAATTGTTCTCGCTAAAATTCGTAGTCACTTGCGTCGTACATATGGTGAATATGCAGCAAGGCAAGAAGAGCGAACAATTAAGCAAGGGCAACTTGTCTTGCATCTAGAGCGTATGGAGTTGCACAAAAATGATCTAGAAATCCCATTACAGAAAAAAGAATGTATTATATTAGAACTGTTAATGGGCCATGCTCCAAAAGTTGTAACGCGTGAGCAACTATTAGAGGAGCTATGGGATGATCAAGCATTCGTCGATGAAAATACGTTGAATGTTAATATGACAAGAGTGCGGAAAAAGCTAGCAGATTATAATATTGCGTCATCCATTGAGACGGTTCGCGGTGCAGGTTATCGCTTTCTATTGAGTGCGGGTGAAATGTAATGGGCTGGAAATTATTTTTGCGTGATTATGCAACATTTTTTATTTTTCAGCTGATTTTAGTTGGATTTATTATGGTGTTGTACTGGCTCGACGGCTTTCGAAACGTCGATACGGCCATCTATTCTGTCAGTATTAGTTTAGTATTGCTATGCTCATTTTTACTTATTCGCTATTTAATGCGTCAAAGTTATTTGAGCAAAATCTTACATCTTCCAAAATCAATGGAGGATGTGCTGCAAAAAAATGCCAAGACACCAGAAGCTATGCAGGTAGAAAAATATATGCATGAACTATACCGTCTGTATCAGCATGAACTGCATGCGTTATATGCTAGCCAAAAGCGACATGATCAATTTATGAATCAATGGGTACATCAAATGAAAACCCCTATTTCAGTTATCGAAATGTTATTACAGGATGAGCGTCCGCTCGATAAGAAAAATGTTCAAGAAGAGATTGATCGTTTACGCAGAGGGTTGGATATGGTGCTAGTGAATGCACGATTAGAAAACTTTGAAGAGGATATGCAAGTAGAACAAATTCCGTTGAAAACGATTGTTACTGCAACAGTTAATGAAAATAAACGTTTATTTATAACGAAACGTGTTTTCCCGGAAATTCATATTGAAGATGACATTATTGTCGCAAGTGATTCCAAATGGCTGCGTTTTATTATTGGGCAATTTGTTACGAACGCTGTGAAATATACGTTTGAAGAAAATAAAAAAATCGTGATATCTGCCATACAAAAAGATGATTATATTCAGCTAGCCATTTGCGATGAAGGAATAGGTATCCCAGCTTCTGACCTTTCACGTGTAACGAAAGCCTTTTTTACGGGGGAAAATGGTCGTAAAACCGGTGAATCTACAGGTATGGGCCTATATTTAGCAAAGGAAATCTGTGAAAAACTAGGGCATCAATTAGATATTTCATCAGAAGTAGGGAAAGGCACGATTGTCACTGTGACATTTACAAATTAGGGGGAACAATAATGGGAGAAGTACGTATCGATGATTGGCTATTAAATATAGAATCACAAAAAATGAAGGAGCTATACGACTCACAATCAGCGCTTTGTGACTGTATGTTTTGTGAAAATTACCGTCAAGCAAGTCAATTACTAGCGGATGAAGTCATGCATTTTTGCCAAGCACTTGGGCTACACTTACATAAACCAAGCCAGCTTAATGCTTTTCCGGTAGAGGGTGGGCATGTTATGTATAGTGGGCACTATTCAGTGTGTGGTGAAATACTTGAAGGTGAGTTAGATGCTTGGGAT
Source organism: Lysinibacillus sp. 38-6 (assembly GCF_046245175.1). Lineage (GTDB taxonomy): Bacteria > Bacillota > Bacilli > Bacillales_A > Planococcaceae > Lysinibacillus. Next base: position 2,532,786 of record NZ_CP176417.1, on the reverse strand, counting down.
GTAGTCGTTGGGGAGCACTGCTTTAGTCTTGTTCAGGGGGAAGAGCAACATTCTGCTGAAGCATCGCAGTTTCAAATTGCTTTTGAAGTGGTATATAAATGGCTATTACCAGAATCTATGGAATTAATCGAGAAATAAGGTGAACAGGATATGCCGATTTTACAAATAAAGGATGTTACGAAAGTATACGAGGGAAAAGTTACCCATCGTGCACTCAATCAATTAAGTTTTGATGTTGAGGAAGGCGAGTTTTTAGCTGTCATGGGCCCATCAGGAAGCGGGAAAACGACGTTATTAAATATTATCTCGACGATTGACGAACCAACTAGTGGAGAGATTATTTTAGATGGCATGAATCCGCATACGCTAAATGCAACAGAGCTAGCTTATTTTAGAAGAAGACAGCTAGGCTTTGTATTTCAAGATTTTAATTTATTGCATATGCTTACAGTCGAGGAAAATATCGTGTTGCCGTTAACGCTTGATCAGCAGCCATTGGAAGTGATGGAAGAGCGTCTTGCAGGTATTGTCGAAAAACTTGATCTAACGTCCTTTTTGCATAAACGACCGAATGAAATTTCAGGTGGACAAGCGCAACGAACAGCAATTGGACGGGCATTAATTCATAATCCAAGCCTTATTTTAGCAGATGAACCGACTGGCAACTTAGATTCAAATTCTTCACGTGATGTTCTTGAACTATTAACGAAAATTAATAAGGAAAAACAAACGACAATTGTCATGGTGACCCATGATCCAATTGCAGCAAGCTACTGTGATCGTGTGCTATTTATTAAAGACGGAGAGTTTTTCAATGAAATCTATCGCGATGACCGCCGTCAAATGTTTTTCCAACGTATTTTAAATGTATTGAGCTTACTAGGAGGAGGGCAAGTAGGTGACCTTTCGACAATTCGCTTACCGTAATGTCGTACGGAACAGCCGTATTTACGGAGCCTTTTTTATGGCAAGCTTTTTTTCTGTGGCCGTATTTTTTATCTATTCAATGCTCATGTTTCATCCAGATATTGAACGAGGTATTTTAGGAGAAGTATCGCTAGTCGGCATGATTGGAGCTGAAATCGTACTTGTCCTCTTTACTTTGTTCTTTTTATATTACTCCATGAGCGCCTTTTTAGAGGCGAGATCACATGAGTTTGCAATTTTACTGCATCTTGGAATGGAAAAGAGGCAAATGAACAAGCTTGTCTTTTTAGAAACGATGATTATCGGCTCAGGTTCTATTATTGTAGGCATTATTTTTGGCTTTTCATTTTCAAAGTTTTTCTTTATGATTGTGCGTGAAATTTTGCATTTAGAAGATTTGCCGCTTTATGTTTCGTGGCAACCGTTTTTATTAACAATTGGCGTCTTTACAAGTGCTTTTGTCGTTATTTCTTTTATCAGTGTGTATTTTACACGTGAGAGAAAATTACGTGATCTTATTAAAGGCGATGATTATATTAATAGTGATAAGGGCTATTCTAAAATTCGTGCAATATATGGGATTAGTTTAATTTTAACAACCTATGCGCTGGCTATTATCGTTTCGCATACGACGATGATTGAGTTAACGTTGCTAATTCCGTTATCAGCTACGTTTGGCACCTATTATTTTTTTAGTGATTCTGTACCATTCATTTTACAGCTAGCTCGCGGGAAACGTAAATTTCATTGGCGACGCTATCGCTTGTTATCATTAGCTGAGCAGACGCGCATTATGATAGATAATGTAAAAATGTTTTTTGTCGTAACGATGGTTTCAACATTGGCATTTTTATCTGTCGGTGTGTTAGCGACAATGTCCTCCTATACGACGCAATACGACCGATTAAATCCACTCGGTCTTATTTATAAAGGAGATATCGATAACCCTTATGAGGCTGAGCACATTAATTCGTTACGTATGCAATTAGAGGACAAGGGCTTATCCTATCATTTATCACGCTTTGTTGTGATCAAGCAAACTTCCTCCTTTACACAAAATGAAGTTGAAGTATTTCGAGAATCGGATATGAACGTCTTGCTGTCGTCCTTTAACTATCCGTTAATTGATTTAGCGTCTGGCGAAGCCGTATTCATACCCTATTCAGAAGAGTCTTTGAAAAAACTTAAAAATACAGAAGTCCGAACGATTTTAGAAGAAAATGAAATTCCTATTACAATTGATAGTGTATACCCTAAAATTGTTTTTCCAGGATCCATTGTTAGTGTGAACTCTATTGTCATAAGCGATGAAGATTTTGGTAAGCTTGTTAACCCGATTACAAGTAAGGGGGTTGTACAGCCTAGTTATCATCTCTTTACATTTGATATTCCCCAGTGGATGGAGACGAAGGATATCGGCAAGGATATTGTAGAAAGTGCTTCAACCCAATATTTCCATAGTCTTAAAAAGGGGAAGCATAGTCCATTTTATTTTGAAAATGCGGGATTAAATTATTCTTATATATTAGCTACCTACTCATTATTTACATTAGTTGGTGTTTTAGTAGCGACTGTCTTTTTATTAGCGGCTGGTAGTTTCATTTACTTTAAGTTGCATACGTCACTGGAACGAGAAAAGCGCAAATTTGATGTATTAAAACGGATGGGTTTAACAGATATCGAGTTGAAAAAGCTGGTCAACAGACATTTGTTCCCACAATTTTTCTTGCCTTGGAGTGTTGCGATGATGCATAGTGCCTTTGCTTTCTTTATGGTGCAAGGCATTTTAAAAGATATTGCAAATATTTCGATTGTCAAAGAAGTGTTCTTTGCATTTGGTTTTTTTGTGCTTATTCAAGTCATTTATTTTTACTTAATTCGTTGGCGCTACATCTCCCATATTCGATCTTAAAAAATCGTACGAAAGAGAAAAAAATGAAGTTTTTAACAGTAATAACAACATGAAGTAAAAAGTCTCATTGTTTTTTAGATATATTTCTTATATAATATTACTGAATAACGATTCATTTTATACGATAAGGGGATGGTGTAATTGAATTTAGTTTCATGTGTTCGTCAACAAGCAGCAGAGCAACCAGAAAAAATCGCGTATCATTTTATGGGGAAAGATACGACGTATGGGGAATTTGAGCAGACGGTTGGTCGCTTTGCACAGGGGTTACAAGATTTAGGGGTACAAAAAGGGGACCATGTGGCGTTTTTACTCGGCAATACACCACATTATTTAATCGCTTTATATGCCACAATGCGTTTAGGAGCTACAGCTATTCCTGTCAATCCTATCTATACGCAAGATGAGATTTCTTATATTTTACGAAATGGCGATGTCAAAGCGGTTATTGCGCTCGATGCTTTGCTTCCTTTAGTCGAAGTAGGTGTACAAGCCTTTCCAGAACTGAAGACATTTGTCGTTTGTGAAACGACAGCAGATGTTGCTGAAAAAGTAGCTGCTTTATCGCAAGAAGCGAAAGCGAAAACGCATTTATTTTCACAAGTTATTGCGAACGCAGCTGGCACCATCGAACCGGTGGACGTAGCACAAGATGACACGGCCATTATTTTATACACTTCCGGCACAACAGGAACTCCAAAGGGTGCCATGTTGACACATGGAAATGTCTATTCCAATGCACGTGACGTCTCTACGTATTTAGGTTATCGAGCAGATGACCGTATTATTGCAACATTACCCGTCTTCCATGTATTTGCGTTAACGGTAGTCGTAAATGCACCGTTAATAAGTGGCGCAACGATTTTACTTGCACCACGCTTTAGTCCAAGTGAAATTTTTGCGTTGGCGAAAGAGCAACAGGCAACCGTCTTTGCTGGTGTGCCAACGATGTATAACTTTTTATATTTACTACCTGAAGGCAAGCCGGAAGATTTCTCGACAATTCGTTTAGCCATTTCAGGAGGGGCATCATTACCTGTAGCACTATTACATAATTTCGAGCAGAAATTTAATGTGCGTGTATCAGAAGGCTATGGCTTATCAGAAGCATCACCAGTAACGTGTTTTAATCCATTAGATCGAGACCGCAAAGCTGGCTCCATTGGTACATCTATTAATAATGTCGAAAATAGAGTCGTGGATGTTAATGGTCGACAAGTGCCTGTTGGTGAAGTTGGTGAGTTAGTCGTTCGTGGTCCAAACGTGATGAAAGGCTATTATAAAATGCCTGAGGAAACTGCGATGGCGATTCGTGATGGTTGGCTGTACACGGGGGATCTTGCGAAAGTAGATGACGAAGGCTACTTTTATATCGTCGATCGCAAAAAAGATATGATTATTGTAGGTGGCTATAATGTCTATCCGAGAGAAGTAGAGGAAGTGCTATTTGCCCATGATAATGTTGTGGAAGCGGCAGTTGTCGGCTATCCAGATCCTAACTTTGGTGAAGCGGTGCATGCTTATATTGTACTTAAGGAAGTAGCAGCCACGACGACGGATGATATACTGGCATACTGTGCACAACATATGGTGAAATACAAAGTTCCAAAAGTAGTTGAAATATTGGACGAGCTACCGAAAAATACAACAGGCAAAATTTTGCGCCGTTCCTTAAAAACAAAAGTATAAAAGAATAGTATAGAAGGCAAGCCCACCATGGAAAATTATATGGTGGGCTTGCTTATGCTTAAAGACAACTCCTTTTTAAATTGTCAGAATTGTTTGGGTGCCTGGCACTTTAAATGAGAAGAGAATTCCGCGGAGCAAGGCGGGAATTCCGCGAAGCAAGGCGGGAATTCCGCGAAGCAAGGATAAGAGAATTCTACGGAGCTTACATGTAGTTCAAATGAAAACTATATAGCAAGGTAACGCCCACTTATGACGTGGTGGACATAAAGTGAAGACATATAGTGAATATCTCTACTAAATAAGTTGAGTGCATAGAGCCGTAGTGATAAAATCAGTCATGTGTAAAACTTCTACATACTTTAAAAGGGCTTGTCATATAGTAGGGGAGAAGTAATATATACGTTGTTATGGAACCCATTGGTGTGCAACAACGTCCAAGCTTTTAGAAAAATTAAATTGAAAGAGAGCTTACAAAAACGATGATAGGACTCATTCAAGAGTTAATTAGTTTTATAATGCATATTGATGTGCATTTGGAAGAAATCATTCGTGATTTTGGTAATTGGAGTTATCTCATTTTATTTGCCATTGTGTTTGTCGAAACAGGTGTTGTTATTTTTCCATTTTTACCAGGTGATTCATTACTTTTCGCTAGTGGTACATTAACAGCAGCGATGGGTGCCTTTGATCTATGGGTTTTAATTCCTGTATTTTTGGCAGCGGCAATCTTAGGGGATACAATGAATTATCATATAGGTCATAAAGTCGGAACATCGATTCCACCGAAAAGCTTTTTAGGCCGAATTGTTAAAAAAGAACGCATGGAAGCGGCGGAGAAATTTTTTAACACACATGGCGGGAAAACGATTGTGATTGCTCGATTCATGCCATTTATTCGTACGTTCATCCCGTTTGTGGCAGGTGCAAGTAAGATGCACTATAGCTACTTTTTACTGTACAACATTGTAGGTGCAGTGTTATGGGTATTCAGCTGTACATTACTTGGTTATTTCTTTGGTAATATCCCAATTATTAAAGATAACTTCTCGGTAGTACTTATTTTGATCATATTTATCTCAGTTGTACCGGCAGTTATTGGTGCACTTAAATCTAAGTTTGGCGGAAAATAAATAGGTGCCTCAGAATCATTTCTGAGGCATTTTTTTTATGAATAATTGCTGATTTGTTTATAGCCTATCGATGTCTTTTTTCCAATCTATGTCGTGAAGGGAAGTAGTATAATATCAAAAATGTATTATATAAAGCTACTTTATCTAGGAAAGTAATATTTAGCTAAATATATAGGCATATAATAGTTGTTCGGTAGGAAAAAGATAAAGTTATGCTGAAAAAATAAGCGTAAGGTAATGAAAGATGCTATAATAATTACTAGAAAATGGTGAATTGGGGGCAACGAAATGGAAGTATTTATCGGGAGACAGCCAATCTTTAATCTTCACGAACAGGTCGTTGCGTATGAATTGTTATATCGAAACAATAATGTAAATTCTTTTCCTGATGTCGATTCAGATGCTGCAACAGTAGATGTGTTAGTGAACTCATTTTTATCAATTGGTATCGATGAAGTGACAAAGGGTAAGCCTTGTTTTGTTAATTTTACGGAAAACTTGCTCATGAGTTCAATTGAGGAGTTTTTAAATCCTGCGCAAGTTGTCATTGAAATTTTAGAGGATGTTCCACTAACACCTAAATTAGTTGAGCGTGTCATAGAGTTGAAGTCGCATGGATTTAAAATAGCTTTGGATGATTTTATTTTGCAAGAAAATGGACAAGTATATGAAAACCTTTTTCCGCATATTGATTTTATAAAAGTGGATTTTTTAGTATCTTCAGTGCTTGAACGAATGGAAATCGAAAATTTGGTGAAAGAAAATTTCCCTCATATTCAATTGTTGGCAGAAAAAGTAGAAACACAACAGCAATTTAAAGTAGCAAAGCATTCAGGCTATGCGTTATTTCAAGGCTATTTTTTTGAACAACCTCAAATCATTAAAGCAATGGATATTCCAGCAAATGCTATTCAATATTTCCATATTATTTCGCTCTTAAAAGAAGAAGAGCCAAATGTTCATCTGCTAGCAGAAAATATTGAACGAGATATATCCTTGACGTATAAATTATTACAAATGATTAATAATTCTAATAGACGTTCAAAATCGAAAGTACGTTCAATTAAGCAAGCCATTTTATTACTTGGTTTAGCCAATCTTCGAAAATGGATTTATTTATTAGCGTTGCGTGAATTCGATGGTAAAACAGATACGGATCTTTTTCAAGAATTGATGTGTACTTCTTTGTTCAGAGCAAAGGTCTGTGAAAAATTAGCAAAGCTATCCTATAAAGAAAACTTTTCTGAATACTTTTTAGTGGGCATGTTTTCATTAATTGATACGATATTACAAAGACCGATGCATGCTATTTTGCAGCAACTACCTTTTTCAGAGGCGATAACCGAAACTATATTAGGCGGTCAAACAGAGATGACACCTTATTTGGAATTTAGTATTGCCCTTGGTAAATTAGATTGGCAACGCTTAGAACAATTAGCCCCGCAATTAAATCTAGAATTGACAAGCATTGATCTACTTTACAATGAAGCATTAGAATGGGCAGAAACATCGTTATAATTAGGGAATCTACAAAAAATAAGGATGTAAAAATGAAGTGTTAGATTGATGGTATACAATCTAACACTTTTTCACTATGCCGTTGATGTCCGCTACGGTGTTGCTTTCCGCTCAGCACAGTAAGCCGCAACCCTCGCTACCGCGCGGCTTGTTGCGTCTTACATTGTGTGCTGTTCTGAGCAGGAGTCACCGCCTTCGCTACCATCAACTAGTGTATTCATTTTATTTTTTATTTATTGCAAAGTAAGCATAGCAAATGTTTCTGTCCAAGCTCTATTTTCTCGGTTACGTGGAGTTTCTCTTTATCAAGATGAAGTTCTCAACGTGTAAACTATTTGCTATAATCATGTCGTCTTTAGAAAAATTCTGATAGTTGAAGTGGGCGTGAGGAAATGAATCAAACACAAGATGTAAAAGCAAGTATTGTGGAGTATGTATATGTAATTGTGGGTGCCGCAGTAGTGGCAATTGGTTTTAATGTCTTTTTACTACCTAATCAAGTAGCATCAGGTGGCGTCAGCGGAATAAGCACCATTTTACATGGTCTATTTGGCTGGAATCCTGGACTCGTACAGTATGCATTTAATATCCCGCTGTTTTTAGCTGGGGTTCTAATACTTGGTAAAAAATTTGGTGTAAAGTCTTTTGTTGGTACGTTAACATTACCGTTTGTTGTATTAATAACAGATCATTGGGAACCTTGGACGGACAATCCTTTGCTGGGTGCACTTTTTGGGGGAATTGTTGTTGGATTAGGAATAGGACTCGTCTTTAAGGGGAATGCTTCTACTGGTGGCACTGATTTACTAGCGCAAATTATTACGAAGTTTACCGGATTATCGCTTGGTACAAGTGTACTATTAATTGATGGAATCATCGCGATTAGTGCAGCGATTGTTTTTGACTTAGAAAAAGGACTCTATGCGTTAATTGGTCTTTATGTTACAACGAAAACGATTGATATTATTCAACTTGGATTTAGTCAATCTAAAATGGTTTATATTATTACGTTGAAGCAAGATGAAGTACGTGATGCCATATATGCCGAAATAAATCGTGGTGTAACAAAATTACCTGCAATTGGCGGTTATACAGGACAAGCACGACCAGTGTTAATGGTTGTCGTTTACCAGACAGAGTTCACAAAGCTGAAACAACTCATTAAAAACGTTGACCCATCTGCGTTTGTCATTGTTTCTGATGCCTACGAGGTGTTAGGTGAAGGTTTCAAACGCGCGTAGTTTTGGTATAATATTACGGAAAGATATTCATTTATTTAGGAGGGGTACTAATGAAAAAAGCAATGTTAACATTAGTGTTCGGTTCAGCCATTTTCCTAGCTGCATGTGGTGGCGGCGGAGACAAAAATAATGCTACAGGTAATAACGATACGGCTGCTGAACCAGACGGTAAAGCAATTGCAATGAAATCATGTGTTACTTGTCACGGCGGTGAGTTACAAGGTATGGGTAGTGCACCTGCACTAAACAATGTAGGCTCTCGTTTATCGGAAGAGGAAATTTTAGATGTCATTAACAATGGTCGTGGGGCTATGCCAGCTGGACTAATTAAAGGTGCAGACGCTGAAGCCGTTGCAAAATGGTTAGCGACTCAAAAATAAATAAATGCAAAAACTAGCGGTTCTGGAGACCGCTAGTTTTTCTATTTTTACATAGTATAGGTAATTTTAGCACATGCATGTTACACTGCTGACTTGAAGGAAGTATAATGGGAGTACGCAATACATGCAAACAAGTGTAAATTCATTTCTTTTATACATAGGCATGCTAAAATAAAACAATATTCAATTCGTTTGAATGGAGGCTGCAAACATTGGTCGTAGTATTGACAAGGGACGTAATGGAAAAATTTAAGCTAGAGTTATTAGGCGGGGAAGAAGGCATAGGAAGAACAATTACCACGAGTGATATTTCCAGACCGGGGTTGGAGATGGCTGGATATTTTACGCATTACCCTGCTAATCGAGTACAATTGCTAGGTAAAACGGAGCTATCCTTTTTTGAAATGTTACCGGTAAATGTGAAACTAGAACGGATGCGATTACTATGTTCGCAAGATACACCCGCTATCATTATCTCGCGTGATTTAGAAGTACCGGAAGAGCTTATTCAAGCTTCAAATGAAAAGCATGTACCTGTTTTCAAAACGCATATGACGACAACAAAATTTTCGAGTAGGCTAACCAATTATTTAGAGGGTCGCCTGGCACCTATGACAGCCGCACATGGTGTATTGGTTGATGTCTATGGCATTGGTGTGCTGATTATCGGAAAAAGCGGTGTGGGGAAAAGTGAAACAGCGCTTGAGTTGGTCAAAAAAGGACATCGCTTAGTTGCGGATGATTGCGTGGAAATTCGTCAGGAGTCTGAGAACTTTTTAATCGGTAGTCCACCACCGCTTTTAGAGCATTTATTAGAAATTCGCGGTATCGGGATTATCGATATTATGACACTTTTTGGAGCAAGTGCCGTACGACCATATAAGCGTATTACATTAATTATTGAATTGGAAATATGGGACCCTGACAAAGTATACGATCGTTTAGGTTTAGAAGAAGAAAAAATGAAAATTATTGATACGGAACTGACAAAGCTAACAATTCCTGTACGACCTGGACGAAATGTATCAGTTATTATCGAAGTTGCGGCGATGAATTACCGCTTGAAAAAAATGGGTGTCAATGCAGCGGAAGAGTTTTCAAGAAGATTAGATGAAGTGATTACTTCAACAGATGAATTAGACGATTAATGCATCGTTCATTATTGAGAGGAGCATAAAATGGATTTACTACTTTTAGACATTAACCCTGTCGCCTTTCATTTAGGGCCAATTCCTGTTCGTTGGTACGGACTTTTAATTGTATCGGGGATTATTTTAGCATATTTTGTAGGACAAAGAGAGGCTGTTAAACGTGGATTGCCCGAAGATTTTTTAGCTGACTTGTTATTATGGGCAGTGCCAATCTCTATTGTTTGCGCGCGCATTTACTATGTTTCGATGCGCTGGGATTATTACAGTGAAAATCCAGGCAATATTATTCAAATATGGAATGGCGGTATTGCAATTCATGGTGCGTTAATTGGAGCATTTGTGACGGCGTACATATTTACTCGAAAAAAAGGGGTAAGCTTTTTACGTGTGGCCGATATTTTAGCTCCAAGTCTTTTAATTGGTCAAATTATTGGCCGTTGGGGCAATTTTATGAATCAAGAAGCATTTGGCGGCCCAGTGTCACGCTCGTTTTTAGAAAACATGATGCTTCCTGATTGGATTATAAATCAAATGTACATTGAAGAACTAGGCACGTATGTACATCCTACGTTTTTATATGAATCTGCATGGAATTTTGTCGGATTATTAATTTTACTGACATTGCGTAAAGTGAATTTAAATCGCGGGGAAATATTCTTTAGCTATTTAATATGGTATTCAATTGGTCGCTTCTATATAGAAGGTCTTCGTACAGATAGTTTGTATTTAGTTGGAGACTTACGCTCTGCACAGGTCGTTTCAATTATCGGAATAGTCGTAGGGCTAGTGGCAATTATTTACCGCCGATTAAAAGTAAAACCTGCATTGAAATATTTGGACAACAAGTAAGGAGTGGAAAGTATGGCTGTAAAGGCATTGCTTTTTGATTTTGATGGTACATTATTAAATACAAACGACTTAATCATACAATCTTTCATGCACGTTTTAGAAGAGAGATTTCCCGGGCAATATTCGCCAAAAGATTGCCTAAAATTCATGGGTCCGTCATTAAAACAGACATTTAGTGAATTAACGCCAGGTGAAGAAGAGGAAATGATGGCTAAATATCGCACTTGGAATGAACCACATCATGATGAGCTTGTAACAGAATTTCCCGATGTGGTGTCCACTTTAGAGAAATTAAAGTCAATGGGCATTAAATTAGCGATCGTCTCAACAAAACGTAATTCGATGATTGAGCGTGGGTTGAATATTTTAGGTGCTAGTGATCTATTCGATGTAATCGTCGGGACAGACGATGTCCAACATGTGAAGCCGGATCCTGAGCCAGTATTACTTGCGCTATCACGACTTGGAGCAGCTAAGGAAGAAGCTATTATGATCGGTGATAATTCTCATGATATTGAAGCTGGACATAATGCGGGTGTAAGAGCAGCAGGTGTTGCATGGTCTCTTAAAGGGGAGCAATATTTACAGCAGTTTAAACCAGAGTATATGTTACACCATATGAAGGATGTACTTGATATTGTGAAAGAGGGGTAAATACAATGGCGCGTAAAACTGAAAGATATCGTGTCGAAGGAGCAAACTCGTTATGGAATGTTTATGATACGGTGTCCTTTTGGAAGGTGATGAAGTGCTTCATTGTCATTCAAATTGGGCGCTTCACACCTTTTTTACGCGTGAAGAACTGGCTGTATCGTACCTTTTTAAAAATGAAAATTGGTGATCAAACCTCGATCGCTTTAATGGTGATGCCCGATACGATGTTTCCAGAGCGTATTCATGTCGGCAATAATACAGTGATTGGCTTTAATACGACAATATTGGCACATGAATACTTAATTGAGGAATATCGATTAGGGGATGTCCATATTGGCAACGAAGTGATGGTTGGTGCGAACTCAACCATTTTACCGGGAGTGACCATCGGGGACGGCGCCATCGTGTCAGCCGCAACACTAGTACATAAGGATGTACCAGCAGGCTGTCTAGCAGGTGGTAACCCGATGCGCATTATTTATACAGCCGAACAAATGGCGGAGCGCAAACAAAAGGAAGTTGTACAATGGTGTACGCCGAAAAAGTGAGAGGCAGGGTATAAGAGAAATAAGTGTTAGATTGACGGCAATCAATCTAACACTTTTTTGTTATGCCATCGATGTCCGCTACGGCGGTGCTTTCCGCGGGCACACACGTAAGCCGCAACCCTCGCTATCGCGCGGGCTTGTTGCGTCTTACGTTGAGTGCGTTCCCGCAGGAGTCACCGCCTTCGCTACCATCTACTCGTGAAATGTTTGAGTGCCTGGCACCACTAACTACTTTTAAAGTATTGTTCCAACCTCTATTTACACTACATAAGCTAGACTATAGCCACTATAACAGTTCCACTTTATATAATTAGGTGTATAATTAACTGAATAATAAGAATTGAAATTGTTTGAGAATTCACCGCATAAACCATTGACTGAAATGATGGAATGCGATAAAATACTTTCATATTCTAATTCTCTAGTACTCTAGTGAATTAAAGTGAAACGTGAGGAAGTGTCAACATGTCAGCGATTAAAATGTTTGAAAAGCCACTTGGGATGCGCGATAAATTTCCGCCAATTTATGAAAAAGTAGAAGCTGTAAGACAGACTGGTCGAAGTTTTTTGCGCTCAAGAGGCTATGAATTTATAAAAACGCCTACAGTTGAGTATTTCGATACAGTAGGAAAGGCATCTGCCATTACCGATGCACATTTATTCAAGCTTGTAGATAGTCAGGGCAATACGCTCGTTCTACGTCCTGATATGACAACGCCGATTGCACGAGTAGCCACATCCAAATTATTGAAAGAAATGATTCCATTACGTCTAGCTTATTTTGCTAGTGTATTCCGTGCACAGGAAACAGAAGGTGGCCGCCCTGCAGAATTTGAACAGATGGGTATCGAGCTAATTGGGGATCATTCGGTATTTGCGGATGCTGAGGTAATTGTCACAGCAATGGAATTGTTAAAGCAGTTCGGTATCGAACATTTCAAAGTAACAATTGGACATGCAGGTGTTTTGAATTGCATTTTACAGGACTATACAGAAAGTATCGAACAACAAAATATATTACGGACATTGCTTGTACAGCGTAACTACGTAGGTTTTGAAGAGGCGGTTGCGTCATTTGATTTACCAAAAACAAAATCCGATGCATTATTACAATTTATCGAAGAAGCGATGACGTTAAAGGAAATTCGTGATATTGAAAAATATGTACGCAAAAATGACGCGCTAGACTATATGCAACAGCTAGCAAAATTATTAGCAGTTGCGGACTTAGCACACTATGTCGCATTTGATTTTACGCTTTCAAGCCATATGAGCTATTACACGGGGATGTTATTTGAAGTCTTTGCATCAGGCAGTGGGTTCCCTTTAGGTAACGGTGGTCGATATGATGGGCTGCTTGAAGTATTTGGCTCAACAGTTGGTGCTACCGGCTTTAGTATTCGTGTAGACAGATTATTGGAGACGATAACTGCTCAAGCGTTAGACAAGGAAGAAGCCATTGTGGTGCTCTTTGAGGAAGCAGATTTTGAAGCGGCTCTTGGAAAAATACAAGCGTTACGAGCTGAAGGCAAACAGGCGACATTACAGTTAAGAAGTAGTTTAGTCGATGAAGCAGCCTTCTTAACGCATTTTTCACAGGTAGTGGTTGTTGGACAGGAGGAAAATCGCGGTGAATGAATTAACGATTGCTATGCCGAAAGGGCGCATTTTTGAAGAGGCCTATCAAATGCTGATTGAAGCAGGCTTTAATTTACCAGAAGAAGTTGAGATGACGCGTAAATTAATGATAGAAATCCCTGAAGAAAAAATTCGTTTTATTTTAGCAAAACCAATGGATGTTCCTGTTTATGTCGAGCATGGTGTTGCAGATATCGGCATTGCCGGCAAAGATGTTTTACTAGAACAACAACGTGTCGTACATGAGCTTCTTGATTTAAAAATAAGTACATGCTATATCGCATCTGCCGGCTTGCCCAATACGACGATGAACGAAATTGCGCCACGCATTGCGACTAAATATCCAAATATTGCGATGAAATACTATAAAGGGATTGGGGAGCAAGTCGAAATTATTGAATTAAATGGGTCGATTGAGCTTGCGCCAATGATCGGTTTAGCAGATCGCATTGTCGATATTGTCTCAACGGGACGTACGTTAAAAGAAAATGGTTTAGTCGAATATGAGTTTATTACCGATGTTTCATCACGCTTAATTGCCAATCCTGTGAGCTACCGTATGAAAGGTGAGCGCATTATTGACTTGGTAAAACGTTTAAAGCACTGTGTCGACTAAGCTTTGCGAAAAAGGTGCTGCACGATTAGCTCGAACTAAAGGGGACTTTTTTTATGAAAATAACAAAGTTAGCAAAAGGTATTCCGCTGAAACGCCCACTTGAGGGTGGCAACGAAGAGCAATTACAGATTGTACGACAAGTATTGGCCGATGTCCGAGCACTAGGGGATAGTGCAGTACGTACATATACAGAAAAATGGGATGGCTTTGCACCTGCCCATTTACGTGTCACGAAGGAAGAGATTGCAGAGGGCGTAAATGCGCTCGATGCACAACTGTATTCAGATTTAACGGAAGCTGCCCATAATATTCGTCTTTATCATGAGCAACAAAAACGCTCAGGCTATCGGATGGAATTAGCTGATGGTTCTTGGCTTGGACAACGTATTACTGCGCTCGATGCAGTAGGTCTATATGTTCCAGGAGGGACAGCGGCATATCCTACCTCTGTTTTAATGAATGTTATTCCTGCTCAAGTAGCCGGTGTACAGCGAATTGTTATGACATCACCTGCCGGTCGAGATGGTAAATTACCTGCTGGCGTGTTAGCTGCAGCACATATTTTAGGGGTTGAAGAAATATATAAAATTGGCGGTGCACAAGCAATTGCGGCACTTGCTTATGGCACGGAAACGATTCAAGCGGTCGATAAAATTACAGGCCCTGGCAATATTTTCGTGGCTCTTGCTAAACGTGAAGTATTTGGTGAAGTAGCAATTGATATGATTGCTGGCCCGAGTGAAATTGCAATTATCGCTGATGATACTGCCTATGCTGATGAAGTGGCTGCAGATTTATTATCACAGGCAGAGCACGATAAAATGGCTTGTGCTATTTTAGTGACAACATCGGAACAGCTCGCACACAATGTCTCACTTGAAGTTGAAAAACAATTGGCTACATTGCCACGTGAGGAAGTAGCCCGTGCTGCCATAAAAAAGTATGGTGCAATCTATATTGCCGAAACGTTGTCAGATGCAGTAGAGGCCATTAACTCATTAGCGCCAGAACATTTAGAAATCGTCACAAAAAATGCGGAAGCTGTTGCACAGCAAGTACGTCACGCGGGTGGCATCTTTATTGGGCGCTATAGCTCCGAGCCCGTTGGTGATTATTTTGCAGGTACAAACCATGTATTACCGACTAACAGCACGGCGCGTTTTGCCAGTGGATTAAATGTCGATGACTTCGTGAAAAAATCGAGCATTGTTTATTATAGTGAAAAAACTTGGGCCGACAATGCCCCTAAAATCGCACGCTTAGCTCGCATGGAAGGCTTAGAGGGACATGCCCGTGCAGTCGAATCTCGTGGATGGGAAAAGGAGTAGTACGATGACAGAAAAGAGACGCTATGCAAAAGTAGAACGCAAAACAAATGAAACACAAATTGCAGTGGCTATTGATTTAGATGGTGAAGGTATAGCAAATATCCAAACGGGTGTCGGTTTTATGGACCATATGCTGGATTTATTTATTAAGCACGGTCTTTTTAATGGCACAATTCAAGCGAATGGAGATACGCATATTGACGATCACCATACGACGGAAGATCTTGGGATCGTGCTAGGGCAAGCGATTCGGGAAGCACTCGGTGATAAAAAAGGCATAAAACGTTACGGTACTGCCTTTGTCCCAATGGATGACGCTCTTGCGCAAGTGGTTGTCGATTGCTCAAACCGTCCACATTTAGAATATCGTGTGCCTGAGCTAAAAGAGAAGGTAGGCACGTTTGACACAGAATTAGTACATGAATTTTTATGGAAGTTTGCACTGGAGGCCCGAATGAATGTGCATGTGATTGTGCCATATGGTCATAATACACATCATATTATTGAAGCGATTTTTAAGGCATTAGCCCGTGCAATTGATGCGGCAGTGGAGATCGATCCTCGTGTTAAAGGGGTACCTTCTACAAAGGGGCTGTTAACGTGAAAATCGGTGTCATTGACTATGGAATGGGCAATTTATTTAGTGTCGAGCAAGCATTACAACGTCTTGGCTGTGATGTCATTGTAACGGCTCAAGAACATGAGCTAGATAAGGCTGATGCGCTTTTACTGCCCGGTGTTGGGGCATTTCCAGATGCCATGAAACGTTTAGCTGACACAAAATTAGATTGCTACTTACAAAAAGTGAAGGTAGAAAATCGACCATTGCTCGGTATTTGCTTAGGGATGCAATTATTATTTGAAGAAAGTACAGAGGTGACGCCAACGAAGGGACTAGGTTTCTTCAAAGGCAGCATTCAACGCTTTAGCGGTATGCAAGGGGAACAATCTTATCGAGTGCCACATATGGGGTGGAATGAATTGATTGTGACGAATCGCCCTGCATGGTTAAAAGACGAGGCACCTGCTGAGCACGTTTATTTTGTCCATTCATTTTATGCGACAAATATTGACGCAACAGAGCTTGTAGCTTATGCAGACTATCATGGTATTGCAGTGCCAGGAATCGTTGCAAATGGTTCGATTACAGGTATGCAATTCCATCCTGAGAAGTCAGGCGACTTAGGCGTGTATTTATTAGAACAATGGTTGAAAGGGGTGGCCGCGTGCTAACAAAACGTATTATTCCATGTCTTGATGTAAAGGAAGGGCGAGTTGTCAAAGGGGTACAGTTCGTCTCATTACGTGATGCGGGAGATCCGGTAGAACTGGCAAAGTTTTATGATGAACAAGGGGCAGATGAGCTCGTATTCCTCGATATATCTGCATCGCATGAGGGTCGTGAAACGATGGTCGATGTAGTGCGTCAAACAGCGGCGACATTAGCCATTCCCTTTACTGTTGGTGGGGGTATTCGCTCGTTAGAAGATATGAAACGTATTTTACGCGCTGGTGCAGATAAAGTATCCGTCAATACCTCTGCTCTAGAACGTCCAGCGCTTATTAAAGAAGGCTCTGACTTTTTCGGTGCACAATGTATTGTTGTGGCTATTGATGCACGCTATAGCGAAGAAGACGGTACGTGGATGGTGTATACACACGGTGGCCGCAACAAAACATCTTGGCAAGTTATAGAGTGGGCTAAAGAAGCTGTGCGCTTAGGTGCTGGTGAGATTTTATTAACAAGTATGAATCAGGATGGTGAAAAATCAGGCTTTGATTTAGCGTTAACAAAGGCTGTACGACAAGCCGTGACAGTCCCGGTCATTGCAAGTGGCGGTGCGGGGAATGCCGAACATTTTTACGAAGTATTAGCAGATGATATCGATGCAGATGCAGCACTGGCAGCATCCATCTTTCATTACAAAGAAACGAGCGTAGCGCAAGTAAAACAATACTTACGTGAAAAAGGAGTGGCAGTAAGATGATGGACAATATTAAATTTGACGATAAAGGTCTTGTGACAGCAGTTGTACAAGATGCCAATACAAAAGAAGTATTAACAGTAGCCTATATGAATAAAGAATCTTTAGCGAAAACAATAGAATCAGGCGAAACATGGTTTTACTCCCGTTCACGTGAAGAGCTTTGGCATAAAGGAGCGACGAGTGGTAATGTGCAAAAAGTAGTGTCCATTAAAGCGGACTGTGACGGCGACGCCTTAGTAGTAGAAGTAATACCTGCTGGTCCAGCCTGCCACAACGGGACAACTTCGTGCTTTACGAATGTACTGCAAGAAAAAGTAAAAGTGGGTTCAGTCGGCATTATTCCGAAGTTAGTCAAAGTGATTGAGCAGCGTGAACAAGAAATGCCTGAAGGTGCATATACTACATATTTATTTGACAAAGGCATCGATAAAATTTGTAAAAAAGTTGGAGAAGAGGCGACGGAAGTTGTCATCGGCGCGAAAAACCGCGATGCAGAAGAGGTTAAATGGGAAGCGGCCGATTTACTTTACCATCTATTCGTTTTATTGCAGGAACAAAAAGTGAATGTATTTGATGTCTTGCATGTGTTGGAAAAACGTCACGAGGAGAAATAACAGCATATCGCTTATTGTATGGTATAATATAAGTTACTGTAAAAAGGAACGTCCAATACGTTCCTTATTTCTTGTTTCGGAGGAAATATTTTGGAAAAGAAACGTCAAAAAGAGAAGCAAACAAATGTCGTGTCGTTTATTCCTACAGGCGACTATTATTATAAAAAATCAATACAAGCGATGAATAGCGGACAGATGGACAAAGCCTATAAATATTTACAACGAGCTGTCGATTTAAGTCCGGATGATCCAATGATTTTATTGCAATTAGCGATTGTAGAATTAGAAGGTCAAGGTTTTGAAGAAGCCTATGACTTACTTCGTCGTGCCTATCAATTAGACCCAAATGAACCGGAAATTATTTTTTACATGGCAGAGGTGTCTGGCTGTGTAGGTATTATTCAAGATGCCAAACGCTTTGCAGAGCAATATTTAGATATGGAACCAGATGGCGCTTATGCAGACGAAGCGGCAGAAATATTGGAATTTGTAGCTTTTGAACAAGATGATTATGAGGAGCTTGAAGGTAGTGGCGAAGATTTATATCGCCAGGAGCAAGCGCGTCGTTGCATGGAAAAGGGTGATTTTCCAGAAGCAATTAATATATTAGAACAATTAGTAGAAGATCGACCGGAATTTTGGTCAGCCTACAATAATTTAGCTTTAGCTTATTTTTATGTGGGAGAAGCCGAGCAGGCAAAAGCTATACTCAACACCGTATTGCGTGAAAACAAAGGGAATTTACATGCGTTATGTAATTTAACGGTTATTGCGTACTATGAGAAAAATGATGAGGAATTAAATGCCCTTTTAGAAGTATTGGTGAAAATTCAGCCTTATGCTTGGGATCATCGCTATAAACTAGGGGCAACACTTGCACTGATCGGTCAATATGAAATAGCCTTTAAATGGTTACGCAGCATGCAAAAACGTGGCTATTTAGGTGATCCAGGCTTTTACTTTTGGTTATCGCATGCAGCGTATTTTTCTGGCTACGATGAAATTGCTAAAAGTGCATGGGAACAGTTGATTGAACTGGATCCAGAGAAAGAAGGCTTTGAACCATGGCGTCAGCAGGAAAATACATATGAGCTTGACGCATTAGAACACGATCGTGACTATATCGTAGAAAAATTGCAAAGTAATTATGTAAGCGATCGTTTATTTGGTTTATTTTTACTAAATCGTACAGCGCATAAGCAGGAAATTATCGCGCATCCTAAGTGGATAGACGTTGATCAATTTGGTGCTTTTGAAAAGCTTTTTTTAGCGTATGGACTTGGCCACCAATTTGACGATAAAAACAAAGTAGAGGCCAGCTTTTTAAGAGCCGTACGTGTACCAGAAATTTTATTAGAACACTATGGAAAATTAACAACACTTGTTGCACCAATGTTCCAAATGTGGTTCGTCCTTTGTGAACATGCGCTAAACCAAAATTATCGCTTTACTAATCCAGCTGCTATTGCAGGTGCCAATGATTATTTATTCCGCTCTTCTCGTATGTTGAAGGTCACGAAAAAAGAAATTGCCGAACAGTACGGCGTATCCGTATCGACCTTATCTAAATACATTGAAGAATTATTAATGTTTTTACCAACCAATTAATTTGAGGTTGTGAGCAACAAAGTTGAATAACTGATTGCTTTCACATACGATGAACATACTAACATTATTATGAAAAAGTATTACAAGTTTAGGAGGAAGTATGTATGTCAGAAGAAAAAATTTATGATGTTGTAATTATTGGGGCAGGACCTGCCGGCATGACAGCGGCTGTTTATACATCACGTGCAAACCTTGCAACGTTAATGATCGAACGCGGTATCCCTGGTGGGCAAATGGCCAATACAGAAGAAGTAGAAAACTACCCAGGATTCGATACAATTTTAGGACCTGAGCTGTCTACTAAAATGTTTGACCATGCGAAAAAATTTGGTGCTGAATATGCTTACGGTGATGTTTCCGAAATCATTGATGGCGAAGAATATAAAACGATTAAATCTGGCGGTAAAGAATATAAAACACGCGCAATTATTCTTTCTACAGGTGCTGAATATAAAAAAATGGGCGTACCTGGTGAAAAAGAGCTTGGTGGTCGTGGTGTCAGCTATTGTGCAGTATGTGATGGCGCATTCTTTAAACAAAAAAATCTCGTTGTCGTAGGTGGAGGAGATTCAGCTGTTGAAGAAGGTGTCTATTTAACACGCTTTGCTGATAAAGTAACAATTGTTCACCGTCGTGATAAATTACGCGCTCAAAAAATTCTACAAGACCGTGCTTTTGCAAACGACAAAATTGATTTCATTTGGAATGCAACAGTGAAAGAAATTAACGAAGCAAACGGAAAAGTAGGCAGCGTTACATTGCAATCAACGGTTGACGGCACAGAATCTGAATTTGAAGCAGATGGCGTATTCATTTACATTGGCATGCTGCCATTAACAAAACCATTTGAAGCTTTAGGCATTTTAAACGAAGCTGGCTATATTGTGACAAATGAAAATATGGAAACAAAAGTACCAGGTATTTTTGCTGCAGGCGATGTGCGCGAAAAAACACTTCGTCAAATCGTAACTGCGACTGGTGACGGTAGTATTGCAGCACAAGCAGCACAACATTATGTGGAAGAGTTATTAGAAAAAATTAAAGCATAATGGACATAAAATAGGGCGCTAATCCTGTGTACAGTTGCAAAGCTGACATAGGAAAGTGACCATTATTTCCGGAAAAAAATACAAATTTTTAATACGGTTTTAATATTGCTGTAACTTGAATGACATATAAAAGGTGTAAGATAAATAGTGTAATTAGCAATCCCCCTTTTATTTTTCTAGTAGGTTGTTTCCGCCTAAAGTAGGTGGGAGCAGCCTATTTTTAGTGTATTTGAGTGCCAGGCACCCAAACAATTCTGAATTTTTAAAGCAATTCAAGTAGCCTTCTTTAACGTAGACCCCTACGGCTTACGTCGTGCCCGCGGAAAGCGCAGTGGATTTTTACGCAATAGCAAGCACGAACTGAAGCTTATTAATATTGAATATGTCATGTCTAGCAATAGAAAACTGTATACTATATGTATGAAGTATTCGTGAAACATAACAGTCATCGGGAGCAAGTCGACGCTTAATCCAAAAGAAATAAAAACGTTTAATGATGTTTTAAATTTATCGATTTTTTGAGCAAGATAGCATAGTTGTGAAATGAGGACAAACACTGATATGTCTTGTTATAATAAGAATAGAAATGTAGATGAGATTAGAGGTGTGCCTATGCAAAGAATTGCAAACTTAATTGCCGTAAAAGACGGCAAAGTATTATTACTTCAAAAGCCTAGACGTGGCTGGTATGTAGCACCAGGTGGGAAAATGGAAAGCGGTGAATCGATTTATGAGGCTGCTTTACGTGAGTTTCAAGAAGAAACAAATGTTATCCCATTGAATACGCATTTAAAAGGTGTCTATACGATGATTATTAAAGAAGACAACGTTAAGGTAGATGAATGGATGCTGTATACTTTTATGGCAAACGATATTGAAGGTGTACCATTCGAAGAAACAAGAGAAGGTAAGCTTGCATGGCACCCAATTGAAGATTTAAAACATTTGCCTATGGCTGAAGGTGATCGCACAAATTTACAGTTTGCGGTATCGCAATCAGGCATTCAATACGGTACATTTGAATACACGAAGGATTTTGAATTGCTTCATGAGAAATTACAAAATTCAATAGAACAATAAAGGAGCTGCATGACAGTGGTGGTTGAAAGTCAACAATGTACACATGAATTGGTCATTATTACAGGAATGTCTGGAGCTGGAAAAACCGTAGCTATTCAAAGCTTTGAGGATTTAGGGTATTACTGTATTGATAATTTACCACCAGCGTTACTCACAACTTTTTTAACTTTACTTAGAGATACAGGTAAAACGATTACACGTATTGCAGCTGTCATGGATATGCGTGGCGGCAACTTTTTTGATTCGCTTATTGGTGCACTCGACCATATATTAAAAGAAGGCGACATTACAGTCCGCATATTATTTTTAGATGCAGATGATGCAACGCTTGTAAGACGCTATAAAGAAACAAGGCGTGCGCATCCGTTAGCTGTAACAGGTTTACCGCTAGATGGTATTACACAAGAACGTGTACTTCTATCGGAAGTAAAAGGTCGCGCAAACCTTGTTTATAATACATCCAATATGAAACCAAAAGAGCTACGCGAGAAAATCGTGAAAGAATTTGCAAGTGATGCAGATCATACGTTTTCAATTAATATCATGTCCTTTGGATATAAACACGGTATGCCAATAGATGCAGATCTAGTGTTTGACGTGCGCTTTTTAAAAAATCCTTACTATGTGGAGGAATTGCGCCCCAAAACAGGTTTGCAAACAGAAGTTTCTTCTTATGTACTAGCGTTAGAGGATACACAAATCCTTATTCAAAAACTGACGGATTTGTTTGAATTTATGGTACCGCTTTATAAACAAGAGGGGAAATCACAACTTGTCATTGCTTTTGGTTGTACAGGAGGACAGCATCGTTCGGTGACGTTAGCAGAATATTTTGGTGCTTACTTAGCCAAAAATGAAAATGCTGTGATATCGCACCGTGACATCAATCGAAGAAAGGATTGAGTGAATGGGGAAAAAGCATACAAGACTAGTTGTCATCGGTGGTGGTACTGGTCTTTCTACGTTACTACGTGGTTTAAAGCATCACCCTTTTGATATCACGGCAATCGTAACAGTTGCAGATGACGGTGGCTCCTCAGGACGTTTGCGTGATGATTATGATATTCCACCACCTGGAGATGTTCGTAATGTCATCGCTGCATTATCAGATGTAGAGCCACTTGTTGAACAAATGTTCCAATATCGCTTTTCAGAATCAGAGGATTTGAATGGTCATTCGCTTGGCAATTTAATGTTAACAGCCTTGACAGATATTACAGGGGATTTTAGTCATGCCATTAGTGAAATGGGAAAAGTGCTAAAAGTACATGGTCGAGTGATTCCAGCAGCTAATAAAAAAATCACGTTACATGCCGAGTTAGAAGATGGACTAGTAATTGAAGGGGAGTCTAAAATCCCAACAGCAGGAAAGCGCATTGATCGCGTTTTTTTAGTGCCTGAAAATGTGCAACCACTACCCGAGGCAATTCGGGCAATCAATAGAGCAGACTATATTTTAATAGGTCCTGGAAGTTTATATACGAGTATTATTCCAAATTTGCTGGTGAAAGAAATTGGAGAGGCAGTCGTAAAAGCTAAGGGACGCAAAATTTATGTATGTAATTTAATGACCCAAAAAGGGGAAACGATTTCCTACACAGCAGGCGATCATGTTCAAGCTATACACAAGCATGTTGGAGATTCCTTTATCGACTCTATTTTAGTCAATGATGAACAACTACCACATCCTGTAAAAGAGCTTTATAAAGAAGAATGTGCAGAGCCCGTAACATTTGATGTTGGAAAGCTTGAAAGTATGGGATTAGAGGTTATTAAACGAGATATTGCAACCATTCGACCTGATGGGACTGTACGCCATAATGCTGCAAATGTAGCGCAATGGCTTGTGGATTATGCAAAAATCTTACGGAAAAAGTAAGAAAGCCTACTATAGAGTCCTAAAGAATGCTTGTTGTATATGGTAAGATGAACATATACATAGAAATAAAGGTCGAAAGGGGGGCGTGATATGTCATTTGCTTCAGAAACAAAAAAAGAGCTAACACAAGTTGAAGCGGACGATTCTTGTATGAAAGCCGAAGTATCAGCGTTAATTCGTATGAATGGTTCATTGTCTTTTGCAAACAAACAGTTAAGCTTAGACGTACAAACCGAAAATGCTGCCATCGCTAGAAGGCTTTATACGATCATGAAGAAGTTATATCCATACAATGTGGAACTACTTGTTCGTAAGAAAATGCGTTTGAAAAAAAATAACGTGTATATATGCCGTGTACGAGAAGGTGCACGTGAGTTACTTATTGATTTAGCCATTATTTCGGATGATTTTCAATTTAATCATACGATTTCTAGAGAGCTAATTAAAAAGAGTGGCCATAAAAGAGCTTACTTACGTGGAGCGTTTTTAGCAGGTGGCTCGGTAAATAATCCAGAAACGTCTGCCTATCATTTAGAAATTTATTCTTTGTATAAAGAGCATGGCGAGGCATTGATGGATTTAATGAACGAATTCGAGTTAAATGCAAAAACAATTGAACGAAAGAAGGGCTTTGTGACATACTTAAAAGAAGCGGAAAAGATTTCCGATTTTTTAAATATTGTCGGTGCTCATCAAGCAATGATGAAATTTGAAGATGTTCGTATATTACGCGATATGCGAAATAGTGTAAATCGTATTGTAAACTGTGAAACGGCAAACTTGAATAAAACGATTGGGGCTGCGCTTCGTCAGGTAGAAAATATTCGCTTTATCGAAAATTCAGTTGGCTTGGATCAGTTACCTGAAAAGCTTCGTGAAATTGCACGCTTACGTGTGGAATACCAGGATGTGACACTAAAAGAGCTTGGTGAAATGGTATCCAGTGGTACGGTTAGTAAATCAGGAGTCAATCATCGATTGCGTAAAATAGACGAAATAGCAGAGGCTTTAAGAAGAGGTGAAAAAATAGGCGGTTAAGCTTTTATTAGCAATAGATATGAAAGCATACGTAATCGCTTATTGTTCTTCTGCTGTTAAGTGCGGTAATATAAAACTAATAGATGAACGGTAGTGAAGGAGAGAATTGCGAATGACTGAGAAAACAGTCCAGGTAAAATTAAAATTAGGGCTTCAAGCTAGACAAGCAGCGTTGTTTGTACAGGAAGCAAATCGTTTCAGCGCTGATATTTTTCTTGAGAAAGATGATAAAAAAGTAAATGCCAAATCCATTATGGGTGTAATGAGCTTAGCCATTGCAAAAGGAACGAAGGTCGTTTTAAGTAGTGAAGGTAGCGATTCAGAGCAAGCGGTTACATCATTAGCTGCGCTGATTGAAAAAGAAGAGTAAGCAAAAGTAAAACCTCTAAGTCACATGGACTTAGAGGTTTTTCTCTGCCACCGTTGATTTCCGCTGCGGGCGGCACTTTCGCTAAGGTGGCAATTTCCTACAGCGTAAAAATCCACTTCGCTTTCCGCGGGCACGACGTAAGCCACAACCGTCGCTGTCGCGCCGCCTGTTGCGTCTTACGTTACGTGCGTTCCCGCAGGAGTCTACGTGGATTTTTACTTGGGTATTCAAAAGCTCATAGCGCGAGGAGAAAATTAATACTTTGAGTGCCTGGAACCTTCCGCTGGCAAATTAAAAGCTTGCAAAAACAGCAATCTCTTACAGCGTAAAAATCCACTTCGCTTTCCGCGGGCACGACGTAAGCCGCAACCGTCGCTGTCGCGCCGCCTGTTGCATCTTACGTTACGTGCGTTCCCGCAGGAGTCTACGTGGATTTTTACTTGGGTATTCAAAAGCTCATAGCGCGAGGAGAAAATTAATACTTTGAGTGCCTGGCACCTTCCGCCGACAAATTAAAAGCTTGCTAAAACAGCAATTTCCTACAGCGTAAAAATCCACTTCGCTTTCAGCGGGCACTATTGAAATTGTTTGAGAATTGTGTGAGTGCCTGGCACAAAAAAAACACATGAAGAAACCCGCTAAGACATTTGGGCTTAGCGGGTTTTGTATTAGCGTTCGTTACGCACAAAAATATGGTCAATTAAGCCGTATTCTTTAGCACGTTCAGCTGTCATGAAGTTATCGCGGTCAGTATCTCTTGAGATGACTTCTAATGGCTGACCTGTGCGCTCTGATAAAATACCATTTAACTTTTCACGAAGGAATAAAATGCGTTTTGCCGCAATTTCAATTTCAGTCGCTTGACCTTGTGCACCACCAAGTGGTTGGTGAATCATTACTTCTGCATTCGGTAATGCGTAACGCTTACCTGGTTCACCAGCAGCAAGTAGGAAAGCACCCATCGATGCAGCCATACCAATACAAATTGTTTGTACTTTTGGCTTGATGAATTGCATTGTATCGTAGATTGCCATACCAGCTGTAATAGAACCACCTGGTGAGTTAATATAAAGAGAAATGTCTTTATCTGGATCTTCTGCTTCTAAGAAAAGAAGCTGTGCAACGATTGAGTTGGCAACGTTGTCATCAATTGCACTTCCT
Organism: Lysinibacillus sp. 38-6; assembly: GCF_046245175.1. Taxonomy (GTDB): domain Bacteria; phylum Bacillota; class Bacilli; order Bacillales_A; family Planococcaceae; genus Lysinibacillus. The sequence continues at coordinate 2,506,418 of NZ_CP176417.1, read as the reverse complement.
AGTAGGATAATACGATCTTTTAGTAGTCGTGAATAAATATCGTAAGCACGTTCACCACGACTTGTTTGTTCAATAACTGTAGGAATTAAATTCATGTTAAATCCTCCTTAAAAAGCTAAATTCGAATACTTTTACTGAAATCATCCATTATATTTCAGTTGTAACCTTATCATACACATTATAGTCAGGGAAGGTCAAATATTAACGCTGATATTAAGAAATAAAATCTATAATAAAAATTTTAAATTATAGTTGAATTGTGAGCAATACGTTTGTATAATGGAAAGGTCGTAAGTTAAAGTACAGTACACTATTTTGCAGGTATGCTTCTGATATGAAGATTATCTACATGACGCTTTACCGTAAAGCTTTAGAGTGAGTACTTTTTTTTTATGCTCAATTGCCCTCGTGGTGTAATGGATAACACGTAAGATTCCGGTTCTTGCACTGGGGGTTCGATTCCCTCCGAGGGCGCCATTTTACATGTAAGAAAACCTTATGATATAAAAGAAAAACCTTGCAATCGTTATTGTACCAACGGTTGTGGGGTTTTTCTCTTTTCCTCATCACTTTCAAGAAGACAATGGAAAAGGAAACACTGCACAAACGGATATCTTTTTCATTCCCTCATAGAGCTTACTACATTAAGATACCCGTCTGTGTGGAAAACTAAACCATTTATTTGTATCTTCCATGAAAATTTCAATTCTGATTAAATGAAAAAATCGTAGTCGTACAGTCTTGCACTATATGCTTCCGTTTATCGGTGTAATGACTATCGTAAGCATCTGTCTCTTGGTTAAAGTAACTGCAACTTTGTTGAATTTCTCCGTTTTGCTGTTGTTGAATATAAACATATTTTTGGTCAGGTTCATCCTTAAAAATAACGAATGCGCGCGTTCTTTTTATACCATTATCTTTCTTCAGTGAATAGTATGCTTTTACATCGAGCAAATCATCTGCATGATATCCATGGTTCATAAGATGTTTTTTTGTTGCATTTTCCATTAATATGGAACGAATCGGATTACCATTCAATGCATCATAAAAGAAAAGCGGCGTCCCTATCACTATGCCTGCGATACCGAGAGTTAATAAAAGCCATAAACGTTTCGTTTTTCTCAACATGCCCCCTCCATCTCTAATTGGCGTTTATTGCTGCATCTAGTTTCACTATACCGCAAAAAATTCAAAGGGTTGCTAAATTATGTAAGGTATCCTTTGACATGTGGTTATTGAAGTACTAAAAGCGATTGAAATGACAGGTAATAAAAAAAGTCACTCATTTGAAAATAATAAGTGACTTTCTTCTATATATGTTACAAATATAAAAAGTACATCGCAAAATAAAATTTTTAGTAACAAAACACATTTAGCACTTGCTAAAGGTTTCGTTTACTAGTAAAGTATTAAAAGGTATTAAGTGCGATTCTTAACTGTAGGTTGTTAAAACCTTACGATGCACTTTTACTAAGCCCACCAAGGGCGCCATTTTACTGATTAAATGATTTACTTTTATAGCTTGATTCTCCTAATAAGTAGTTTAGCAGCTTGCTTACTGGAGAAAGAAAGGGATATGGGGAATTAGCCCCGTTAGCTTTATTCCCACTATTGAACCTTTCAAAACCATCAAAATGCAACAACTCCAAAAATTTTTTAGTGAACATAACGAACGTGAGGCTAGTGTACTAGTCCAAAAGAAGAATCCTTTCTGAGGGGATTCTTTTTTTGTGGACAAAAATAGCTATTATACGTATGAAACCTATCTCGAAATTGCATAAGTATACATTTTTCGACATGAATTTTGTTTTTATTACATAATATCTCTTCGTTTTGTATCGCTTAATTCATTTTTATGAAAAAATAATCACTTTTATACGAAATCGTATTGTGTAACGACTCTATTGACACTATAATTGACCTAATAGTCTAACATTTCCGAATAGAAAAACGATAGTGTCGGAAAATTATTAATTATTTAGGGGGAATAGCTATGAAAAAAAGTTTTTGGACGTTATTAATGATCGTGACTACATTAACATTTGTGTTAGCAGCTTGCGGTACAAAAGAAGATACATCTTCTGGCGATGTTCCAGCTGATGGCGACTCGACTGAAAAAGTATATAAGGTTGGAACAGAGGCAACCTTTGCGCCATTCGAATCAGTTGACGATAAAGGGAATATTGTAGGATTAGATGTCGATATTTTGCAAGCGATTGCAGACGAAATGGGCTTTAAAGTGGAATGGGCAAACATTGGTTGGGAGCCTGTATTCCAAACAATTAAAAATGGTGAAACACATATCGGGGCATCTGGTATTACGATAAATGATGAACGTAAAGAATCATTTGATTTTACAGAGCCGTATTATGAATCTCAACTATTAATTGTTGTGAAAGAAGATTCAAAAATTAAGTCTTTAGCAGATTTAAAAGATAAAAAGATTTCAGTTCAAATTAACGCTACTGGCCATATGGCTGCAAAAAAATTACAAGGTGATGCCAGCACAAATATTATGGCATTTGAAAGCCAACCTGTTGCGATTCAAGAAATGTTAAATGGCAATGTTGATGCAACAATCGGTGATAATGCAGTTATATACGAATATATTAAAGCAAACCCGAAAGCAAAACTAAAAGTAGTGGAAGATGATGCATTTGAAAAAGAATACTACGGCTTTATGGTGAAAAAGGGCAATACGGAATTGTTAAACCTATTAAATGAAGGTCTACAAAAAATTAAAGACAATGGTAAATTAAAAGAAATTACTGGTAAGGACTTTAAGTAATGCGTGATGCCGTTAGCCTAATGATGCTAGCGGCTCATTTGATTTATTAGCTCGTTATGGTAGAGAATTTGAATGGGAAAGTAGGGGTTCTAATGGACATCTTTGATTTACGCTGGGACATAGTTTGGAACTACCGTGATATGTTTATTCGTGGTATTGGTGTAACAATCATTTTAACGCTCAGTGGTTATTTCGGTGGTATTATTTTAGGCTTACTATTAGGTTTAGGGAAAGTTTCTAAAAATAAATTCATTTACTGGCCTTGTAAACTATATGTCGATTTATTCCGTGGGACACCGATGCTAGTGCAAATATTATTAATTCATTTAGCGGTCATTCCAACGATTTTTGGTCATTCACTAGGATATATGGTATCAGGTATTACCGCACTTGTACTAAACTGTGCAGCGTATAATGCAGAAATCTTCCGTGCAGGTATTCAGAGTATTGATAAAGGCCAAATGGAAGCAGCACGGTCACTTGGTTTAACACACAATCAAGCAATGAGAAAAGTCATTTTACCGCAAGCTTTTAGACGGATGATTCCGCCACTTGGTAATGAATTCATCGCATTATTAAAAGACTCCTCATTAGTAACGGTTATTGCAGCGCCTGATATTTTATATGCAAGTAAAGTAGTAGCAGGGGCGAGCTTCCGTTTCTGGGAACCGTATATTGTAGCAGCATTACTATACTTGGTTTTAACATATGTTGTCACAAAAGTAGTAGCATTTATTGAAAAACGATTCAGCAATAGCTATGTCCCTCGTAAGGCAGAAGGGAGAGAAGCAAGATGATCAAAATTGAAAACTTACACAAATATTTTGGCAAGCTAGAAGTATTAAAGGGCATTGATTATGAAATTCAAGAGAAGCAAGTTGTCTGTGTTATTGGACCATCAGGCTCAGGGAAAAGCACTTTTTTACGTTGCATTAATATGCTAGAAGAAGTGACAGATGGTGCTATTTATATAGAAGATATTAAAATAAATGGACCAAAAACGAATATCAATGCTATCCGAGCAGAGGTAGGTATGGTATTCCAACAATTTAATTTGTTCCCTCATATGAATGTCATTGATAATGTCACGATGGCGCCGATGCAAATTCGTAAAATGAATCGGGCAGATGCTGAGCAGCTTGGTCATGAGCTTCTAAAAAAAGTTGGTCTTGATAGTAAGGCCTATAACTATCCAGAGCAGCTTTCGGGAGGACAACAACAACGGGTGGCGATTGCTAGAGCATTAGCGATGAAACCGAAGGCGATTTTATTTGATGAACCAACGTCTGCTCTTGACCCAGAAATGGTGAAAGAAGTGTTAGATGTTATGAAAAATCTAGCTGCAGAAGGTATGACAATGATTGTCGTAACACATGAAATGGGCTTTGCACGAGAAGTAGGAGATCGTGTTGTGTTTATGGATGGTGGATATATTGTAGAGGAAGGTACGCCGGATGAGATTTTTGGTAATCCACAAAATGAGCGTACAAAAGCCTTTTTAGGAAAAGTTTTATCGTGAAGAAAAAAACCATTCATAGCGTACGCGATGAATGGTTTTTTGTATTTAATGGAGGGGATTCGTAGTCGTAGCGAAGGAATCAAGCATCGCACGCATATCTTGTTGTGTGTATTGTGGCACTTGATAGTAGCCATGCTTATTTTGGTAAATCGAAAGTTCGTATGCCATCTCGATGCAGTTGGGAATACTATCAGCAACTACACGACGCACAACAGGGTTTGTTGTTTCAGTAGCTGCTGCAGTCATACATTTAGCTGATCCTTTATGGGCACCAAGTAAGAAGCCAGAAATGATTTCATCATTAATCTCACTTGCATTTTGCATCGGCTTTTTCGGTTGAGATGGCTTAATACCATATTGGAAGTTGTTCCCTGTTTGCATTTCATAGCGTCCGGTTGGCACAGACGGATCATGCCCTGTTTTAAAAGATTCCACAATCGTATTGTACATGCCGAGTGTGAAATTATATTGATTATCCAAAATGCTTAGTAATTCTGGATCTTTTACTTGCGGACGTAAAATAATGGATAAGTTTAGTCCTGCGATGATTTCACCAATTGTTTCATGCATATCCATTACTTCATGTCCACCATGATTTAAGCTTTGTTGTTGGTTAGATGCTGTTGCATCATTTGATTCATTATAAAAAGATTGTGACAAAAAAAACGCCTCCTGAATATATAGTTTGTTGCAGTTTTTAGTATGTCTTGTATGTGCTATTTCATACGACTTAAAACTGTTTGCATATAATTAGCATAGCGATGTTTTTTTGTAACACATTAGAGGTATAAGAACAGAAATGTAAGGGAGGAAGCACATTTGAAAAAAGTACTTGGACCTGTAGGCATAATCGTTATTGTTTTAGGAGTTTTAGCTTTATTATTGATTCCAAAATACAATAGTCTTGTCACAGCGGAGGAAAATGTAGATTCAAAATGGGCTCAAGTGGAAAACCAACTACAACGCCGCTATGATTTAATTCCGAATTTAGTGCAATCAGTGAAAGGTTACGCGAATCATGAGCAAGAAGTAATAGCCAGTATAACAGCAGCACGTGCTCAAATGGGCAATGCGCAAACACCAGAGCAACAAGCGGTGGCAAATGATGCATTAAATGGTGCTCTTAGCCGATTGCTTGTCGTCGTGGAAAATTATCCGAATTTAAAAGCAGATGCGAATTTCCGTCAATTAATGGATGAACTAGCAGGCACGGAAAATCGACTAGCAGTAGCACGCGAAGACTATAATAATGAGGTGCAAGGCTTTAATAAAATAGTGAAACGTTTCCCTGGTAATATCATGGCAAGCATATTTGGCTTTGAACAAAAACAATACTTTAAGGCAGCGGCAGGGGCTGAGCAAGCACCCGCAGTTGATTTTAGTGATTCAGGTAAACAATAATGAAACGTTTTCCAATCATACTATTCGTTGCTTGTTTGATGTGGCTTCTAGCAAGCAATAATGCGCAAGCACAATTGCCGACGCCCATGAAAAATACGTATGTCCATGATTTTGCCAATGTACTGTCACCTGCGGTCAAGCAAGAACTTAATCAGTATTCCACACAATTAGATCAAGGGACTGGTGCTGAAATAATGGTTGTCACGCTAGATAGTATTCACGGGCAAGAAGCCAAAATGTATGCTACTAAATTAATTCGTGCGTGGGGCATTGGGGATGCAGAGAAAAACAATGGAGTCCTGCTATTGGCTACATTTGGGCAAGGGCAAGGACAAAATGATGTTGTCATTGCTGTCGGTCAAGGTTTAGAGGGAGCATTACCAGATGGGAAGTTAGGTCGTATTTTAGATGAAGCTTTTTATCCATCTGCAAGTAATGGTAATGTGGATCAAGCATTTCAAGCCACCTATGCAGCATTATTTCAAACGGTAGCAACAGAATATAATTGGGATGGTGAAATGCCGACACAAGCGGCAGCGGATGAGTCGATGCCCAATTGGCTGTTTGTGTTAATCGTTATTATTGTGCTCTTGGTTGCTATGTTCTCCAACGGCGGAGGTGGCCCTCGTTCTAGGGGACGTGGTGGTTATCCAGGAGGCTTTGGCGGTGGTTTTGGCAGAGGTGGCTCCAGTGGTGGAGGCTTCGGCGGCTTTGGCGGCGGATCATCAGCCGGCGGTGGCGCAAGCAGGAAGTTTTAATTGAATTGAATTGTGTAGAATTGTGTGGGTGCCTGGCACCCACACAATTTTCAAACAAAACGCAAGTAAAGTAAGCCGCAACAATCCGTGCACAAAGAGGATTGTTGCGGTTTACGCTGTGTTAGTGGAAAGCAAAGTGAATTTTAACGAAGTAGAAGCTTGATAATAGCAGAATGAATTTTTTGAAGGACTTATACTATTGCCAGGTAAGCTAATTATTCTAACTAAGTAAAAATTCCCGCAGACTCCTATGGGAACGCACGAAAAGTAAGGCACAACAATCCGCGCGAAAGCGAGGGTTGTGGCTTACGACGTGCCCGTGGAAAGCGAAGTGATTTTTAACGAAGTAGAAGCTCGATAATGGCAGAATGAACTTTTCGAAGGACTTATACTATTGCCAGGCAAGTTATTTATTCTAACTAAGTAAAAATTCACGCAGACTCCTACGGGAACGCACGAAAAGTAAGACACAACAATCCGCGCGAAAGCGAGGGTTGCGGCTTACGACGTGCCCGTGGAAAGCGAAGTGATTTTTAACGAAGTAGAAGCTCGATAATGGCAGAATGAACTTTTCGAAGGACTTATACTATTGCCAGGCAAGTTATTTATTCTAACTAAGTAAAAATTCACGCAGACTCCTACGGGAACGCACGAAAAGTAAGACACAACAATCCGCGCGAAAGCGAGGGTTGCGGCTTACGACGTGCCCGTGGAATGCAAAGTGAATTTTAACGAAGTAGAAGCTCGATAAAAGCAGAATCAATTTTTTCGAAGGACTTATACTATTGCCAGGCAAGTTATTTATTCTAACTAAGTAAAAATTCCCGCAGACTCCTACGGGAACGCACGAAAAGTAAGACACAACAATCCGCGCGAAAGCGAGGGTTGTGGCTTACGACGTGCCCGTGGAAAGCGAAGTGAATTTTTACGCTGTAGAACCCTATGTTATGCTAAGTGGATGGACTCACCATAAGGAGGGTCCTTTTTATTTTGGGTAAATAATTAAGTATTATCAATTATTGACAATTTAACTAATTTTGGTATAATTTTCTTGTATCGACAATCGATATAACGCACATTGATATAAGGAGGAAGTAATGTGAATAAAAGATTTTTATCAGCATCTTTAGCTGTTATTTTAACAGCCTCTATTGTTTATCCTGTTTCAATTCATGACGTACGTGCTGCTAACGAAACGAGCAATACGACGATTGCCCAAGAGGAACGCCTAACAGCACAAGAATTTCTTGAATTAGCTGTAACATCTTTAACCTTCCAACATGGTTCAGAATCAATGCGTCAAGAAGTTATCAATAAGTGGGTTAAAGAGGGAGAATTAGAAAACGTAAGTAATGCGATTAAACGAAATGAAGCAGCACGAATTTTAGTAAGAGCACTTGATAAAGAAGAAAAAGAAGTAACACTAGCAGACTATTTGGCAACAGCAAATACGCTTGGTTTATTTAATAGTATTTCAGAAAATAGTGACACAATTACAAAGCAAGATGCTATGAAAATCTTTACAACTTTTAAGTCTATAAAAAATGGTGCGAGTAACGAAGGTGTCAATGAAATTTCTGTAGAGGATTTCGTGAAAAATCCAGGCAACTTCGGCTACCAATTGTCGCCAGATGGTAATTACATTACGTTTGCTTCAGCATGGGAATCCCGTTCAAATGTTTTCGTGAAAAAAATGAATGATGATAGTGAACCTGTTCGTGTATCCAGTTCAAAAGATCGTGATATAGCAGGATTCTTCTGGAAAGATGATACATTGCTTTATGCCAAAGATAATGGTGGCGATGAAAACTTCCATATTTATTCATCTACATTTAATGGTCAAGCAGAAAAAGATTTAACACCTTATCCTGGAGTAACTGTTGGAGTATTAAGTAATTTACAAGGTGTGAAAGATGAAATATTAATTATGATGAATAAAGAAGATGCTAAAGTTTTCGATGTGTACAAGCTTAATGTGAAAACTGGCGAAACAAAACATGTGGCAAAAAATCCAGGCAACATCGCAGATTGGTTAGCGGATCGTGATGGTAATATTCGTATGGCAACTGTTTCGGATGGTGTAGAAGGTATGATTCTATATCGCGACACAGAAAAAGACGAATTCAAGCCATTTATTGAAATCGCAGCGGGCGATGAAGTAACGCCACTTGCATTCTCTAAAGATAATAAACATATTTACGCTACTTCTAATAAAGGAAGAGACAAAGTAGAAGTCGTGAAATACGATCTTGAAGGTAACGAAGAAGTGATTATGTCCAATAAAGAAGTTGACGTTGCGGGCGTATTATATAGTGGTGAACAAGATAAAGTGTTATACGGTGCCTATATAACAGATAAAGTGCATTATCAGTTTTTCGATGAAGATTTTGAAAAGCTTTTCCGCAAAATTCAAAGCAAACTAGGTGTCGAAGAAAGTGAACTAGGCATTAACGATTATAATAAAGACATGACAAAATTTATCGTCAGCGTGTCTAGCGATACTGTGTACGGTAAATATTATTACTATGATTCAACAACAGATGAATTAACAGAACTAGCTACATTAAGCTCTTGGTTAAAATCAGAAGAACTTGCCGAAATGCATCCAATTTCGTATAAGAGTCGTGATGGTTTGACAATTAACGGTTATTTAACATTACCTAAAAATAAAGAAGCAAAAGACTTACCGCTTATCGTGAACCCACATGGCGGCCCATGGGCACGTGATGTTTGGGGCTTTAACCCAGAAGTACAGTTACTTGCAAACCGAGGCTATGCTGTATTGCAAGTGAATTTCCGTTCTTCTACGGGTTACGGAAAAGAATTTTTACAAGCGGGTAATAAGCAATGGGGTCTGAAAATTCAAGATGATATTACAGATGGCGTACAATGGGCAATCGACCAAGGTATTGCAGACCCTGACCGCATCGGTATTTATGGTGCATCATTTGGTGGCTATGCAACATTAGCAGGTATTGCGTTCACACCAGATTTATATGCAGCTGCGGTTGACTATGTCGGTGTATCGAATATTTTCACATTGCTAGATACTGTCCCGCCATATTGGGAAACAATGCGCCAAATGTTATATGAGCGTGTAGGGCATCCAGAGAAAGATAAAGAACTGTTAACTGCAGTGTCTCCTGTCTTCCATGTTGATAAAATTAAAACACCATTATTTGTTGCTCAAGGTGCAAATGACCCACGAGTGAATCAGGCAGAATCTGATCAAATCGTCGAAGCGTTACGCGCAAGAGGCGTGGATGTGGAGTACATGCTGAAGGAAAATGAAGGGCATGGCTTCCAAAACGAAGAAAACCGCATTGAATTCTATAATGCGATGGTGAAATTCTTTGATAGCCATTTGAAAAAATAACGATTTGGAGACTGTGCAGAATTTTTTCTTGCGCAGTCTTTTTTATTATAAAATAAATTTGGACTAGTGCCGTTGATTTCCGCTACGGGCGGACGCTTTCCGCGGGCACACTCCGCTCCAATCAACTAGTTACAGTCTAATTATTTTGTGTTTAGATTCCGCAGTCACACCGGAAGCAACACCACATGCTAACGCGCGGACTGTTGCAACTTACTTTTCTTCGTTCTAAGTAGGAGACTTCGTGTATCAAATTTCAGAATTGTTTGAGTGCCTGGCACCGATTATTATATTAAATAGGGAGGGGTTGGATAGATGGACGTGAAATTTTATAGTCGTTCGCATTGTGAGCTTTGTGTTGAAGGCTTACGGACACTCAAGCTTGTACAAGAGGAATTAGGTTTTTCTATCGAGATTATTGATATTGAACAAGATGAAGCGATACATGAAAAATATATGTTGATGATACCGGTCGTGGAAAAGGATGGAGCCGTCATACAATATGGCAATATCGATTATGTAACGTTGATGGAACAGTTAGCGAGCGAATGACTTAACGATCACCGAATAGCCTATCTAGTCGATGCAAATTTTTGATTTTAAACTGGTCAGCCACGTATTTCACAAAATGTTCAATGAAAACGATAAGAATATGAACGATTTGTGAAAAACTTCACATAGGACTTTTCTTTTGAAAAAATTGGAGTAGAATAGGAATCAAGTAAGAGGTTGTTATAAAACAGTTTACAAAAAGTATCACATTTTTACGTGGTTGTTATATTACAAAAATAAACATCAAGGGAGCATGAACTATGTGGGTAATTACAGTATTTGAACAAAAGGACGTTCGTATTTTTGAGTACACAAACAAAACAGAAGCAACAAAGGCTTTAGCAGGCTTCAAGAAAAACGCCGTATTATCATTTACAAAATAAAAAACAAAACAGTCTCGCAGCCATAGTAAATGGTTGCGAGATTTTTTTATTGTCGCGACGCTTCAAAACGTATAAATTTCCTGCTAGCTACGCATACCATTATTTACTTGCTCTTTTATAGAAAGCATATTATAATGAAATCACAAGTGGGACATAATTTTATACAGTGGGACAAAAAGTAACCCACTGCGATGGAGAGGGAGTAGATAAAGATGGTAACTGTACCTGAGGCACAGCAAAGACTACTTCCAGAAATGAATCCGCTTCTACAATCGAGATTTCGTATTTTGCAATCGGTGCAATTAATGCAACCAATTGGGAGACGAACGCTTGCAGAGTCACTCAAAATGACAGAGCGTGAAATTCGTAAAGAAACAGATATTTTACGTGAGCAAGGGTTATTAGATTCGCAAAAGTCGGGTATGGTATGTACGAGTGATGGCGAATTAGTAATTGAACAGCTAAGAGCATTAGTCTATGAATGGTCTGGTTTAACACAGCTCGGCAAAACACTTGAAAATCAATTAGGGCTCCAGCATGTGCTCGTTGTTCCAGGTGATTACAATGATGATGAAACCGTTCTAACATTGCTTGGAAAAGAAGCGGCACAGCAATTTCTTTCGAAAATTGCTAGTGAGCAAGTAGTAGCTGTTACTGGAGGAAAGTCAGTCGCCTCCTTAGCGCAGTTTTTACAACCCGTCGATGGCCAGCAAAACATTACGTTTGTCGCTGCTCGTGGTGGGATCGGCCATGAAATGCAAATGCAGGCCAATACACTCGTTGCAACATTTGCCATGCAAATGAAAGCCCAGCACCGTACATTGTTTTTACCGGAACATTTAAGTGAACAGGCCTATCAAGCTATGTTAACAGAGCCAATGGTGACTGAAATCATGGCGTACTATGATCGTGCTGATTGTGTGATTCATGGCATCGGCTCCGCTGAAGAAATGGCGATTCGCCGTAATTCATCGGCTGAAGATTTACGTATTCTCGAAGAAAAAGGTGCTGTTAGTGAGGCATTCGGCTATTATTTCAATGCCGAGGGAGATATTGTGCATCGTATTCGTACGATTGGTATTCAACTTGAACAAGTTGAAAAAAGTAAACATATTATTGCGGTTGCAGCAGGAAAACAAAAAGTTGATGCCATGCTATCGTACTTTAAGGTAGCGCCGAAGCAGACCATTTTTATAACAGATGAGGCTGCGGCGAAGGCGATCGCTGAACGTTTACTGTAAAAATAAATCAATAAACATTATTGGAGGAATTGACAATGGCATTAAAATTAGCAATCAATGGATTTGGACGTATTGGACGTTTAGTATTTCGTGAAGCAATGAAGCATGATGAATTTGAAGTAGTTGCAGTGAATGACTTAACAGATGCTGGTCAGCTTGCACACTTATTAAAATACGATTCTGTACATGGTATCTATGATGCTGAAGTAAGTGCAAAGGAAGATTCTTTCGTAGTGAACGGTAAAACAGTGAAAGTATACGCTGAAAAAGACCCAGCACAATTACCTTGGGGCGAGCTTGGTGTTGACGTTGTGCTTGAATGTACAGGTCACTTCCGCTCAATGGAAGAAGTAGGGTTGCATATTAAAGCAGGTGCTAAAAAAGCCATCTTATCTGCACCAGCGAAAGGCGATATGCCGACATTTGTAATGGGTGTTAACCACCAAGATTACAATCCACAAACAGATGATGTTATTTCAAATGCGTCTTGTACAACAAACTGCTTAGCGCCTGTAGCTAAAATTTTAGATGAGAAATTCGGCATTGAGCGCGGTATGATGACAACAATTCACTCTTATACTAACGACCAACGAATCCTAGACTTCCCGCACTCTGATCCACGTCGTGCACGTGCAGGGGCAGTGTCAATGATTCCAACAACAACAGGAGCAGCAGTAGCAGTATCAAAAGTATTACCTCAATTAAAAGGTAAACTAGATGGATTCTCTATGCGTGTTCCAACTCCGAACGTTTCTTGTGTGGATTTAGTTGTAGAACTAAAAGCAGATGTAACAAAAGAGTCTATTAATGCAGCGCTAAAAGAAGCTTCTGAAAATGAGCTAAAAGGTATTTTAGGCTACAATGAGTTACCATTAGTATCAATTGATTACAATGGCAACCACAACTCTTCAACGGTAGATGGTCTATCAACAATGGTTTTAGAAAATAGCATGGTAAAAGTTCTTGCTTGGTACGATAATGAAATTGGTTACTCTACTCGTTTAATGGACCTTGCATTATACATTGCTGAACAAGGCTTAAATAATAAATAAGTATCATAATTCGCGATTTATAGTAAAAAGTGTGACATAATACGGCTTTTTACGCACAAAAAGTATAGCCTTTATAATATCGAAAAGATATAATATACAAGGGTAAAAGGAGTAAGGGAAGGTTACCTTTACTCCTTTTTTAAATATAAATATTGGATAAAGTAATGGATGACTTGCTAGAGCGCAAATAGGTAGTAGTCACTATGGGCTTGCGCAAGACACCGAATGCTACTTTTGCTACTATTAAAGCTAATAAAACTGTTAGTCCAAAATGTGTGAAACCAAGATGGGTGTAACACATTTAATGATGTCTGTACCACTACTTTGAAGGGGGTTTCTTCATGTTAAATAAGAAAACAATGAAAGATATTGATTTAAAAGGTAAGCGCGTCTTCGTACGTGTCGATTTTAATGTACCGATGGCTGATGGGGTTATTACAGATGAAACACGTATTCGTGCAGCCATTCCAACGATTGACTATTTAGTCGAGCAAGGTGCAAAAGTCATTTTAGCATCTCACTTAGGTCGTCCAAAAGGTGAAGTAAAAGAAGATATGCGTTTAACGGCAGTCGGCATTCGCCTTGCTGAAATTTTAGGCAAACCTGTCACTAAATTAGATGAGTCAATCGGGGAAGCAGTAGAAACAGCTGTTGCCAACATGCAAAACGGCGATATCGTACTGCTAGAAAACGTACGCTTCCATGCAGGTGAAGAGAAAAATGATCCTGCACTTGCGGAACAATTTGCGAAACTTGCAGACGTTTATGTCAACGATGCATTCGGTGCTGCTCACCGTGCACATGCCTCAACGGAAGGGATTGCCAAACATGTACCTGCTGTATCAGGCTTCCTTATGCAAAAAGAATTAGATGTACTAGGTAAAGCATTATCAAACCCAGAGCGTCCTTTCACAGCGATTATTGGTGGCGCGAAAGTAAAAGATAAAATCGGTGTCATTGAGAGCCTTCTTGAAAAAGTTGATCATTTAATTATCGGTGGTGGACTATCATTTACCTTTATTAAAGCGCAAGGTTATGATATCGGTAAATCTTTATTAGAAGAAGATAAAATTGAATTAGCTAAATCTTTCATTGAAAAAGCACAGGCAAAAGGCGTGCAGTTACATATGCCAATCGATGCAGTGGTAGCCAATGAATTTTCGAAAGATGCAGAAACTAAAGTGGTTGATGTAGATGCTATCCCAGCTGATTGGATGGGTCTTGATATTGGACCGAAAACAGCGGCACACTATGCAGAAGTTATTGAAAATTCAAAGTTAATTATTTGGAATGGACCAATGGGCGTGTTTGAATTGGCACCATTTGCCCAAGGTACGAAAACTGTTGCAGACGCGATGGCAGCAACTGCTGGTTACACGGTAATCGGTGGTGGCGATTCAGCGGCAGCTGTTGAAAAATTTGAAGTAGCGGATAAAATGGACCACATTTCGACAGGTGGCGGCGCTTCACTTGAGTTAATGGAAGGCAAAGAGCTTCCTGGTATTGTGGCATTAAACGATAAATAAGATAGGAGGTAGAACGATGCGTAAACCAATTATTGCAGGTAACTGGAAAATGTATAAAACATTTGAAGAGGCCATACAGTTTGTCGAAGGCGTACAGGATAAACTTCCGTCAAATGACAATGTAGATGCTGTTATTTGTGCACCGGCACTATTCCTACCAACACTTGTGCAGATCGCTAGTGAATCGGAATTAGCTATTGGTGCTCAAACAATGCATTACGAAAACGAAGGTGCGTTTACAGGCGAAATTAGCCCAGCACAACTTGCGAGCGTGGCAGTAGACTATGTTATTTTAGGACACTCTGAACGCCGCGAATATTATAACGAAACAGATGAAGCTATCAATAAAAAGGTGGCAGCAGCACTTGCCCATAATATCGTGCCGATTATTTGCTGTGGTGAAACATTGCAAGAACGTGAAGCAGGTACTACAGAGCAAAAGGTAGCTGGTCAAATTACAGCAGCACTTGCAGGATTTGATGCACAACAGGTGGAGCATATGGTGCTTGCCTATGAGCCAATCTGGGCAATCGGTACAGGCAAAACAGCAACAGCAGAAGATGCCAACCAAGTATGCGGAGCTATTCGCGCAACGGTTGAAAAATTATACGATAGCGCGACAGCACAGGCTGTGCGTATTCAATATGGCGGTAGCGTAAAGCCGGAGAATATTGAAGAATTATTAGCAAAAGAGCATATCGATGGTGCCTTAGTCGGTGGAGCAAGCTTACAAGCCGAGTCATATTTAAAATTATTGGAGGCGGCAGCAAATGCCTAAAAAGCCAGTAGCATTAATTATTTTAGACGGTTTTGCATTTCGCGATGAAACATTTGGCAATGCAGTGGCGCAAGCGAACAAACCAAATTTTGATCGCTTGTGGAATCAATATCCGCATGCAACATTAACAGCAGCAGGCGAAGCGGTAGGATTGCCAGAAGGTCAAATGGGGAACTCTGAAGTGGGCCATTTAAATATCGGTGCCGGTCGTATCGTTTATCAAAGCTTAACACGTTTAAATAAATCGATTCGTGAAGGTGACTTCTATACAAATCAAGCCTTTTTAGATGCAGTCGCACATGTGAAAGCACATGGGTCGAAGCTTCATGTTATGGGCTTATTATCAGATGGCGGTGTGCACAGCCATTATGAGCATATGTTTGCACTGTTAAAGCTAGCGAAAGATCAAGGACTTGACGAAGTATTTGTCCATGCCTTTTTAGACGGTCGTGATGTCGGACCAACGACAGCAATCGATTATATCGAAGAAACAGAAAAACAAATGGCTGCCATTGGCATTGGTAAATTCGCTTCCATCCATGGACGCTATTATGCAATGGACCGCGATAAACGTTGGGATCGCGTGGCATTAACCTATAATGTCCTTGTCGATGGCGTAGGGCAAACAGCGGACAGTGCTAAAACTGGCGTAGCTGAGTCCTATGAGCGTGAAGTAACGGACGAATTTGTGATTCCATTTAGTGTACAGGAACATGGCGAGGCAGTGGCGACGATTGCAGATAATGACGCGGTTATTTTCTTCAACTTCCGACCTGACCGTGCAATTCAATTATCGAAAGTATTTACAAATCCAACATTTGACGGTTTTGCACTATCAGCAAAACATCCGCAAAATGTTAAATTCGTATCGTTTACACATTATAGTGATGAAGTGATTGCGCAAGTTGCTTATGAAAATGACAACTTGAAAAATACGATTGGTGAAGTGTTAGCCTCTAATGGCAAAACACAGCTACGTATTGCCGAAACGGAAAAGTATCCACATGTGACATTCTTTATGAGTGGCGGACGTGAGGAGAAATTCGCTGGTGAAGAACGTCTGTTAATTGCTTCCCCAAAAGTGGCGACATACGATTTAAAACCTGAAATGAGTGCTTATGAAGTAACAGAAGCATTGCTTGCAGAAATTGCGGCGGACAAATTTGATGGCATTATTTTAAACTTTGCCAACCCTGATATGGTGGGGCATAGTGGCATGCTAGAGCCAACAATTAAAGCAATTGAAGTGGTTGACGAATGTTTAGGAAAAGTAGTAGATGCCCTACTTGCAAAAGGCGGTGCAGCTATTATTACAGCTGACCACGGTAACTCTGACGAAGTTGTAACGTTAGAAGGAAATCCGATGACAGCTCATACAACAAACCCTGTTCCAGTAATTGTGACGAAACCTAATTTATTGTTAAGAAATGGTGGCATTTTAGCCGATTTGGCGCCAACCATGTTAGAATTATTAGAGGTGTCACAACCTATTGAAATGACAGGTAAATCATTAATCGAAAAAGAGGAGAATTAATTATGCCATTTATTACACAAGTTTATGCGCGCGAAGTTTTAGACTCACGTGGGAACCCAACAGTAGAAGTTGAAGTATTTACAGAATCAGGTGCTTTTGGTCGCGCAATCGTGCCATCAGGTGCCTCTACAGGTGAATACGAAGCGGTAGAATTACGCGATGGTGACAAATCACGTTACCTTGGCAAAGGTGTATTAAAAGCAGTCGAAAATGTTAACACAATTATTGCCCAAGAATTAGAAGGGAATTTCTCAGTTCTTGACCAAGTAGTAATCGACAAAGCTTTAATCGAGCTAGACGGCACAGAAAACAAAGGTAAACTAGGTGCGAACGCAATCCTAGGTGTATCAATGGCAGTTGCACATGCTGCAGCAGATTATTTAGATGTACCTCTTTATCAATATCTTGGCGGGTTCAACTCAAAACAATTACCAGTACCAATGATGAACATCTTAAACGGTGGTGCGCATGCGGATAACAACGTAGACATCCAAGAATTTATGGTAATGCCTGTTGGCGCAGAAAACTTCCGTCATGCATTACGTATGGGTGCTGAAATTTTCCATAGCTTAAAAGCAGTATTAAAAGACAAAGGTTACAACACAGCTGTAGGTGATGAAGGTGGTTTCGCACCAAACCTTGGTTCAAACGAAGAAGCCATCACTGTAATCCTTGAAGCAATCGAAAAAGCTGGCTACAAAGCTGGTGAAGAAGTGAAGTTAGCAATGGACGTTGCGTCTTCTGAATTATTCAATAAAGAAGACGGCAAATACCATTTAGATGGTGAAGGTGTTGTGAAAACATCTGAAGAAATGGTGGACTGGTACGAACAGTTAACGTCTAAATACCCAATCATCTCAATCGAAGACGGCTTAGACGAAAACGACTGGGCTGGTCATAAATTATTAACAGACCGCATTGGCGCTCGCGTTCAATTAGTAGGAGATGATTTATTCGTAACAAATACGAAAAAATTAGCTGCTGGTATTGAGCAAGGCGTAGGTAACTCTATTTTAATTAAAGTAAACCAAATCGGTACGTTAACTGAAACTTTCGAAGCAATCGAAATGGCAAAACGTGCTGGTTACACAGCAGTGATCTCTCACCGTTCTGGTGAATCAGAAGATGCAACTATCGCTGATATCGCTGTTGCGACAAATGCTGGTCAAATTAAAACAGGTGCGCCATCTCGTACAGACCGCGTTGCAAAATACAACCAACTTCTACGCATCGAAGATCAACTTGGTGCAACTTCAGAGTATCTTGGTTTAAAAACGTTCTATAACTTAAAATAAGGTGAATAGCTAGTACTAGCCGTTTCTTTTATAAAAATTGCCTCGATAGCATGGTAGTGCTTGTCGGGGCAATTTTTTTGTTGAAATGAACGAGTTGAGCGCGTGATTGGGTAGAGCGCGGAAAGAGTCCTGCAACGTTGATTTCCGTTCCAGGCGCTCCCTTTCCGCAGGCACGGCTCCAACTAATTTTTGTGGCGGTGCGCCACAAAAATGGATTTTCCGCCGTGCTGTTCCTGCTGGAGTGTCGCGCCTTCCACTCCAATCAACTAGTCTAGCTACTAATATATAAAATTGTGTGAGAATTGTGTGAGTGCCTGTCACTCTAGTAAGGCGAATGAGGTGGAAGGAGTTCTGCAACGTTGATTTCCGTTGCGGGCGGACGCTTTCCGCGGGCACGACGTAAGCCGCAACCCTCGCTAGCGCGCGGCTTGTTGCGTCTTACATTACGTGCGTTCTGAGCAGGAGTCGCCGCCCTCCACTGCAATCAACTGGTATTAGCTACTAAATTGTGTGAGTGCCTGTCACTATTTCGGGTTTAACTAGCAAAAAATCTAAGTATTAACATGCAATTTCACTTTACCTTCCGTGGGCTTGTGGATGCAGGTAACCTTGTTGTCACACGGTTTATTACGTCTTCCATTGCGTGGGTTCTCGCAGAAGTCTATGTTGTTTTTTACTAAATAAAAAATTTTGAAAATTAAGAATTGTGTGGGTGCCTGGCACTTTAAATTTTATTGGGGTTTTTTTATAATGAGAGGGAAGTAGTTTTGTCGGTGGGATTTGGAAAGTTAATACCATTTTATAATCTGTGTTTGTCATGGCACCCTTTATTTGTTATAATATAGTGTGTTGTGATGTTTCAAAGTTCGGGAGGTGCAGTGTATGCATACAGCAGTATTAGTAGCTTTAGTTATCGTATCATTAGCATTGATTGTCGTAGTCTTATTACAATCTAGTAAAAGTGCAGGCTTGTCAGGTGCCATCTCGGGTGGAGCTGAACAACTATTTGGAAAGCAAAAAGCGCGTGGTATGGATTTAATCCTTCACCGTGCAACAATTGTGTTATCAATTTTATTCTTTATTTTAGCAGTTGCGATTGCAAAAATATAATAGTTGAAGATATGCCGCCTAACCTCGTATGGTTGGGCGTTTTCTTTTATTGTCAATGTACATAAATTAGATGCGAGACGAATTGTCATGAATTATGCGTATTTCAGCACTAAAATAAGCCAATATAAGATGGATATGGCTATAATAGAGAGAATATGTTTTACAGTGAAGGAGAACTTGCGAATGAACAAATCATTATCACAGCCATTTTTCTTTCAAGCAGGGCCGCGTGCCGTGTTATTATTACACGGATTTACAGGTAGCTCGGCAGATGTGCGTATGCTTGGTAGATATTTAGAGAAAAAAGGGTATACTACATTAGCGCCACATTATAAAGGGCACGGTGTACAACCAGAAGAACTCATTACAACAGGACCAGCTGATTGGTGGCAAGATGTCAAGGCGGCGTACCAACAATTACAAGATGCTGGCTACGAGGAAATTGCTGTAGCAGGTCTATCACTTGGCGGTGTGATGGCTTTAAATGTCGCACTTAACAATCCTGTAAAAGGTATTGTGACAATGTGTGCACCTATGACAATGCGCACAACAGATATCATGTTCGAAGGCGTATTAAAATATGCAAAGGACTACAAAAAATATGAAGGCAAAAGCGATGCAGAAATTGATGCAGAAGTGTCGTTAATTGCTGACAAAGGAATGCCATCATTACAACAACTACGTGAGTTTATTGCGCAGACTCGAAAAGAAATCGATATGATTTATGCACCTATCTTTGTCGTGCAGGCGTCAAATGATGAGGTCATCGATATAGATTCTGCCAACATTATATATAACCAAACTGAGTCGCTTGAAAAACACATCAAGTGGTATGAAAACTCAAAACATGTGATTACATTAGATCAAGAAAAAGATCAACTACATGAAGATATTTATCGTTTTTTAGAAGGCCTAAATTGGGCACACTAAAAACGACCTAGTATTTTTACATGAGGGAGGGAAAAGTATGACAAACAAAAAAGATACACTACAAAGTCGTTTACTCGATTTTTTTGGTGAAGAAGAATATAAACCTTTAACCGTTGGAGAAATTGAAGACGAATTTGGGTTTGAAGATGCAGAAGAATTTAAGGAGCTTGTCAAAACGCTCGTACGAATGGAAGGGCAAGGCTTAGTAGTACGCTCACGCTCCAATCGTTACGGCTTACCGGAGCGCATGAATTTACTACGAGGTAAATTTATCGGCCATGCAAAAGGCTTTGGCTTTGTGACACCTGACGTGGAGGGCATGGACGATGTCTTTATTCCACCGCACGAAGTAAATGGTGCGATTAATGGCGACACGGTTCTGATTCGCGTGTTAAAAGAATCATTTGGCGATCGTCGAGAAGGAACGGTAACAAAGGTTGTAGAACGCGGGCAAACATCATTTGTTGGAACATTCCAAGCAAATAGAGGCTTCGGTTTCGTCGTATTGGACGATAAAAAACTACCGATGGATATTTTTATCGCGAAAGGCGATACATTGGGCGCGGTTGATGGCCATAAAGTAGTCGTGGAAATCGCTACATGGCCAGAAGATTTAAAATCAGCAACAGGCTATATTACAAAAATTTTAGGGCATAAAAATGACCCAGGTGTCGATATTTTATCGATTTTATATAAGCACGATATTCCACCAGAATTTCCGGAAGAAGTCGTGGCTGCTGCACAACGAGTGCCCGATGAAATTTCACCAGCCGATTTAGAAGGGCGTCGTGATTTACGCCATGAAACGATCGTCACAATTGATGGTGCAGATGCAAAAGATTTAGATGACGCAGTAACAGTGACAAAAAATGTTGATGGTACTTACAAGCTTGGCGTACATATTGCAGATGTCAGTTACTATGTAACACAAGGCTCTGTAATTGATATTGAAGCATACGACCGAGCAACGAGTGTTTATTTAACAGACCGCGTTATTCCGATGATTCCACATCGATTATCAAACGGTATTTGTTCATTAAATCCGCAAGTAGATCGTCTAACGCTATCATGTGAAATGATTATCGATGGCAACGGCAATGTGATTGCACATGAAATTTTCCAAAGTGTCATTAAAACGACAGAGCGTATGACGTACAGAGATGTTTACAAAATTCTAGAAGAACAAGATGAAGAACTAATGGCGCGCTATGAGCCACTTGTACCGATGTTTAACCATATGGCAGAGCTATCAACTATTTTACGTAATAAACGTGAGCTACGTGGTGCCATTGATTTTGACTTTAAAGAATCAAAAGTCATTGTCGATGAAGACGGCTGGCCAGTCGATATTGAAATACGTGAACGAACAGTGGCAGAGAAATTAATTGAAGATTTCATGCTTGCTGCCAACGAAACGGTTGCAGAGCATTTCCATTGGATGAATGTGCCGTTCCTATACCGTATTCACGAAGATCCAAAACCCGAAAAACTGCAACGCTTCTTTGAATTCGTTACGAACTTCGGTATTTTAATTAAAGGTACAGGCAATACAGTACATCCAAAAGCATTACAAGATGTGTTAACTGCCATTGAAGGTATGCCAGAAGAACCTGTTATTTCAACGATGCTACTACGCTCGATGCAACAAGCGAAGTACTATCCAGAAAGCATTGGTCACTTCGGTTTATCGACAGATTTTTATACGCACTTCACATCACCAATTCGTCGTTACCCGGACTTAGTTGTCCACCGTTTAATTCGCACGTACTTAATTAATAAAGATACGTCGAAAGATACACTTGCACAATGGGCAATGGCAATGGATGAAATTGCTGACCATACGTCAGAGCGTGAACGTCGTGCAGTCGATGCAGAACGTGATACAGACGCACTGAAAAAAGCACAATATATGTCTGATAAAATCGGGGAAGAGTTTGAAGGGATTGTTTCTTCTGTTACTAACTTCGGTATCTTTATCGAGCTACCAAACACGATTGAAGGACTTGTGCATATTAGCAATATGACCGACGATTACTATCGCTTCGATGATCGCCAAATGATGATGATTGGTGAACGTACAAACCGCCAATTCCGTATCGGTGATGAAGTGAAAGTACGCGTCGCAAACGTCATTATCGAGGAGTCATCGATTGACTTTGAAATCGTAGGAATGGTAACTTCATATGGAAGAACAAGAAAAACTACACCTACCGTTATTCATGCTCGTAAAAATTATAATGATAATAAAGACGGACGCAGCAGCCGTAGCAGCCGTTCAGGCGGTGGCAGAGGTCGCCGTGATGAAGAAAAACAAAGCCGTGGCGACTCACCGAAACGCGGAGAACGAGGCGGAAGCGATCGCGATCCACGTGGTCGACGCAAAGATAGCTCAAGCCCTGGCCCGAAAAAAGGTGTAAAACAAAAACAAAAGTTTTACGAAGGCATCGCCAAAAAAGGCAAAAAGAAAAAAACAAAACGTAAATAAAAAATCCAGCGTGAGCAGGCTAAGTCCTGCTCAACCTTTGAATTGAGGGTGAACATAATGGCAAAAGGTACTGGGAAAGTATTAGCACAAAACAAAAAAGCGGGACATGACTACTTTATTGAAGAGACGATTGAAGCGGGCATGGTACTAACAGGCACAGAAATTAAAGCCATTCGTGCAGGAAAAGTCCAACTACGCGACTCCTACGTTCGAATCACAAACGGTGAAGCATGGATCAGCAACATGCATGTCAGCCCATTCGACCAAGGCAACCGTTTCAACCACGACCCACTTCGCCAACGTAAATTGCTACTACATAAAAAGCAAATCGGCGAACTAGTCGGCGCCGTCAAACGCGACGGCTACACAATCATCCCTTTAAAAATGTACATTAAAGACGGCTACGCCAAGCTCCTAATCGGCGTCGGCAAAGGGAAAAAAGACTACGACAAACGCGACGACATGCGCAAAAAAGAAGCAAAACGCGAAATGGAACGTACCTTCAAAGCAAAAAATCAATATTGATAGATTAAGAGGGAGCTCACCACGGATTGTGGTGAGTTTTTTTATACTAAGGCCGTTGATTTTCGCTACGGGCGGGCGCTTTCCGCGGGCACACCGTAAGCCGCAACCCTCGCTAACGCGCGGATTGTTGCGTCTTACGTTCTGTGCGTTCCCGCAGGAGTCGCCCGCCCTTCGCTACAATCAACTAGTATTGACTATTAAGTTAAGTGGGTAGGTACTGCCTTGGAGAATTCCGCGAAGTGAAGGGTTATTTCCGCGAAATGAGGTGTGGATTCCGCGAAATATAGTGATAATTCCGCGGAAGGGGCAGCTATTTCCGTGAAACAACCGGTTAATTCCGCGAAGCTTGGTAGATTCGTAGTGCAAGAACAGATACTCGCAGAATTTATTCAGTATTGGTATGTAATGAACCTATAAATCTGTCATAAGGCAATATACTTGAAGTACAGCTAGGTTTGTTTTATAATATGTATTGTTAATGCCAGATGTATTGAAGCGTAGTACTACTCTTCAACCGTACTAGAAGCAATTCTAGCTCTTTGTTTGATCGTGGCCGCGTGCCTCGCATCATATTCAAGGGGACGTTACGGATTCGACAGGGATGGTTCAAGCTTTGGTCGCGCGTCGGAGGTCTCGGCTCCGTCATCAACGGAAGTTATATAATAACTGGCAAACAACAAAACTTAGCTTTCGCAGCGTAAGCTCGTAAGCGCTCTGCCTCTCTATCGCCCATGTAGAGAACGTGGGGCCCAACTTTAGTGGGATACGGTCGATGGTGCCACCTGAGTCACCGGCAAGAGATTTCCAGGTTAGCGTACAGGACGCCTGTTTGTCGGCATAATGCTACGCGAATTGCGAATGGACAAACTACACGCGTAGAAGCTGAAGTATTGGAGTCTTTGGACGCGGGTTCGACTCCCGCCGTCTCCATAATACGAGTTCATTGAGTTTCAATGAACGTCAAAACCCTTGTATATCAAGGGTTTTTTATTTTGCCTTATATTATATAATTGCATTTAGTTTAACTCAATGGCATTTAATATGGCATTTTTTTAGAGTTAACAATTCATATAATTTGCGAACTTTTCAGCTGCTGCCTCTTTAGCTTTTTCTGTTACGTGAGTATAGATATTCATCGTAGTTTGAATGTCACTATGGCCCAAACGATCTTGTACTTCTTTAATGCTTGCTTCAGCTTCAAAAAGTAGACTGCAATGTGTATGACGTAATCCGTGTGTAGTAATCTGGTCTAAGTTATACTTTTTTTGAACTTGTATCATCCATTTACGAGATTTTGTAGGTTGCAGATACTCATTACACTCATTGCTGAACACTAACTGTTTTGGTTGTAGTGTATTAAAGCCGAGAATTAAATAATCTTGCTTTTGTTGTTTTTTCCACTCTTGTAAAATATCCATCGTAGCTCTATCCATTTTAATCGTACGAATAGAGCTCTTATTTTTTGTCGTTTTCACATATAAACGGTTTTCCTCACCACGTGACAAAGCTTTGTTAATACGTATTTCGCAGTTTTTAGATATGCAAGAGCAAGCGATTAGGAGCTATGCAGAACAAAAAGGATTGGAACTTGTTATGTATGTAGAGAAAGTATCTAGTCGTAAGAATGAGAGAACAGAACTTGTACATGCAATGAAGGCGGCGACAAAAGGAGACTTGTTCGTAGTTTATAAACTTGATCGATTAGCTCGAAGTACAAAGGAATTGTATGAGCTTACTGAACAACTTAAAGGAAGAGAAGTAGATTTTGTATCAGTTAATGATGCTTTTGATACATCAACACCTACTGGTAAGGCTATGTTTGGAATGTTAGCGGTGTTTGCTGAATTTGAGCGTGACATTATACAACAACGAACTAAGGCAGGATTAGAGGCTGCTCGTAAACGTGGTCGTGTTGGAGGAAGACCAGCTATTGATGATAGAGTGAAGAAGCGTGTTCGCACACTGTTTAAATCAGGGGAGAGTGCTAATGACATTGCGAAGGAGTATGGTATTGGCCGAGCGACTGTATATAAGATAATTAATGAAGTTAAAGAATAAAATTATTGCTATGTATTTTTTGGGTAAATAAATACAAAAAACACCTAGTTTTAAATAGTATTCTTTTGATTTATGCAGAATAATAAGAGGTATTACACTAAAGTTTAGGTGCTTTTTTATAAATTTTAGTACATAAGAATTTTTTTATTTTTTTTAAGAAGGATAAAAAGTTTAATTTTAAAAAGTATGTATATCCGAATTGAAAGGCGGCTTTACATTGAAAAAATTAAAATTAAAACATTTACCCATCATATTAAACATCGTATTTGCTTTAGTACTAGGGTTAATAAATATAATAGGTACAGTTATTTTTCATACGTTAAGAATTGCATCCTTATTATAAAGTATTTTAGACGCCTTGATTTATGGGGGCGTCTTTTTTTTAAGTCTGTTTTCTCATAAATTGTTGTTCTTCAACGAAGCAGTTTAGTTCAAGGGGGAATATTTCCAACAGAAACCTAACTTAAGGAGAATGTTTGAGAAAATATAGTATAATTAGAAATAAAAAGAGGAGACATTTTTCGTCATGTTTTTAATTCCGCTATCTATAATCCACTCATGAACAGACACACCAATTATAAATTTAGCATAATTATAATAGAAATAATTGAGGTAGGTTATAAATGAAAATAAATACTTTAATTCGGGACTACTATAGTCAGATTGAAAAAGACGCAACAAATATTTTAGAGTATATTAGGGGGCAATTAAAGTACCCATATGCAGATGTTATAAAGCAGTTCACAAATGATAAATCTTCTTTGGACTTTAATAATTTCAATGAAGTCGAACTCTGTATTGAAAGTTTAAAGACATTTATTACTGAAAAGTGTGAAAAAATAGATCCAGAATTCGCCTTACCAAGACTAATTCAAGTGTATACAAATTTTTATTCCATAGGACCAAGAGATCCTGTTTGGTTAGGTATAGCAGTTAAATCCACAGTTACATTTATTTGGGGGAATATAAAGAAACAATCTTTTAACAATAATGAGGATAATCTTACCTTATTAAAAGAAGTTATTCTATTAGTAAGTGCGCTCGAGAATCTTGAGAATAGCTTATATTTAAGATGGTTTATTAATGAACCATTTAAATTAAATGAAGAAGGAATTCAGGGTTCAAAACAATTTCATGAAGCTATGAATGAGATTTACACAGCTTTTAATGAAGGGTTACTACAAAGAACATGGAAGGATTATTCACAAGTATTTTTGTCGTCACATGATGAAGCACTAAAAGCAGTAGAAAAGATAATTAGTGGGGAATCTCCAAAAAAACAACAAATCTTCAAAAATACAATTTTCGGAAGTATTGGAGGGTCTGAACCTTTTGAGTTTTGGGCAGGCATCTGGGCGCGTCTCCATCTTGCTTTAATCTCCGCATACAAAAGAAATGAAGGAACAAGTGGAAGTGACATTATTGGAGTTACATTATTACCTGATAGTGCTTTTATCAAGAATGGGATCACTATTGATATTAATAAACAAAGAAAATTACAAAATTCTATAATGGAACTTTTTTGGAACAATACTTGGTATCAACAAAATAACAATCTCTCCAGAAAGGAAATGCTTATCTATCGGCCCATTCTAAGAATTAGAGAAAATAACACCAATTATACCACTTCTTTCTTTTTGCTTATGGATTCACTTGGAAACTTTATTGAAAATTCTATTATGGGGTATGAAGGTTCATCTGTTCGTTTATCCCAAAAATTCCGAGAAAAATTTATTTCAGAACACTTTGAAAAAAGGATTATAGATAAGTTTCGTGCAGCTGGTTTTATCAGTGGGAGTGTTCTGACGAACGGTGAGTGGCGAATTGGGGAGACAACAATTCAATTAAATGTAAAAGGACAATCTTTAAGAGGGCAGGTTGATGTGGTAGCCTATCACTCAGAAAAAAAAATACTTGTAATTTTAGAATGTAAGGTATATGAATTACCAGGCTCTCATAAACAAATGAGGAATTTATTAAAGAAATTCGGTATTGGGGATAAAAGTAAAATTAACAAAAAACTATGTGAGAAGGTCGATTGGTTAAAACAAACAGACTATTTTTATTCAAAAGAACTAACTTCCTTTCATGGATTTATTCTTGACCGTAGATTTCCAGGAATGTTTCACGATGATTTCTTAGTTTTGGATGAAAAATTATTAGATGAGTTAATTATTCAATTATTATCATATGATGGCGATACAATTACTTTAAAATACTGATTTTTGAAAAAAGTAACTATTACACTTCATTCTAAGTTAAATTTATATTATTCCCCAGTTAATGAATAAGAAGGAGTACACCAGAGAATAGGTTGCTCCTTTTTCTTTAAAACTTTAATCTTGAAATTAGCTGAAAAGACTGTGAAAAAAGATAATTAAACTATCGGGCGCATTAATTAATGATCATTGAATTGCATAGGCAGCTCAATTTTCTTTATTGAACTAACGGGGCAGTATAGTTGAAGAGTAAATTCCTGAGTAATTAATTGTATATTAGTAAGCTTGAAATAGTGGAATTTTACTTTGGTGAATTCTATATTAGAAAATATTTCTAAGCTAACAAATACTGAGCAGTGGTTAGAAGCATTTCCTATTATGACAATAATGAACTAATTTAATAGAAGAATCATCTTTTGTGTTACTTCAAGAAATGAATAAAGATGGATATAAGCTATACGCAAAGTATGTAGAAGGTCAAATTGTTTCATTATCTGGATTAAGTTAGAGAATCGTTTATAATAAGAGAGTCATATTTTTATTTGCGATTTAGTAACTGAGAGTTAATTTAGTTTAACATTGTTAAAATCGATTAAATCATGTAAAATGACATGTATATTGAAAGTGAATAAGAAAATAAGCGGGAAAACCCCACTTTAACTATGATTGGCCACTAGGCTTTATTTGTCATATTTAAAGTGGGATTTTTTGTTTACAAAGAAAGAGGGAAATACATAATGAAGAGAAAGAAACATAAAGTTGAACTAAAGGAAGCTAAAGATTCCAAAATGAACAAGGATAGAGTAATAAGATGTGAGGAAATGGTTTATACAATACAACGGAAGTTATTCGATCTTAATTTTTTTGTAAAAAGATCAATTAATCATAATGAGCAAATAGAAATTATTAGTTCGATTAATTCTTCATTAAAAGAATTGCGAATTAATTTAAGTGATGTGGATAAAATCGGTAATATAAATTCTGTAAATTGTATAAATAGAAAATAGTAATTTAAAATGCTAGTTTGTCTCAAGCAACTGCACCGAATGGTTCAGTTGCTTTTTCGTATACTTATTTGGTAGTCCCCTTATAAATCTAGGTTGCTGCTTCGCAATCGTTTTTTTCCTAGGTACGCTCCACAATCATATCACGTTAAGATTCGGGAAACGCAAAAAAGATATTGCGAACTAACTTTGAAGCTGGCATATTATCAAGCAGTTCCAGATTTAAGTTATGTATTGCAATCCTCTGATCACTCAATTACTTTACAAGATATTTTCTCTTACTCTGACCAATATATTTGCGTTTCCAGTAAAAAACTCACTATAAATTTTGTCGCAACCCACAGATCTAAGTAATTGAATCGGAAATTCTAAATCTTACTTGGAAGTAGTCACCACCAGATAGCCATATCTCATGAAAATGCTTCTTTTTTACGTTTTATTTTTGAAAATAAGTTATGGAACCGCTAGGTGTTTTTATAAACTGGATTTTATAGTAGGTTTCAAAACTATTAAGTTACGACACTAATTATACAAACTCAACTATACATCACAATGTCATTTGTTCAACAACTTAGAGCATGCTGCCATGCTCATAATGCCCCAAATATAAAAAAAAGTGGGAAGATTCTTCCCACTTTTAAGCTTAAACTTCTAAAACAATTGGATTTCGATAGGGTTTACTTTCAATTGTCTCATGAATGTTTAAATTATGAGTGTTAAAGATTAAGTAATCCTCAATATTAACTTTCGTTAATTCATGAATTGTTTTTTTTAGTGATTCCATTTCTGTAAATTCAAGAATATTCCGGTGACCAAGAAACACAACCTTTTTAGTTTCATCCATTAATGCAGATTTCAACTCATGTATAGCTTCTAGAGCTTTATCCGTTGGTTTTAAATAGCTTGTAAATAAGTCATATTCGAAAATCACTAATGAATCTTGAGTACCTTTCGAATTATAAAAACGTAAACCTTCATTAATGAAATGTCTGTATTCTTGATTTCCTCTTGCATCATTTGGATATTCCTGATTTGGATATAAATAATTCAACAGTGACTCAGAAATTTTAATTTGCCCTTCATTAAACATCCCTTTAAATTGTTGAATAAAATATGCCATGACCGTATGTGGCCTTCTAGCTGGATAGTAAGAGTTAGACTCAAGATTTCGTTGAGTGATGAATAAATATCTAGTAGTAGATGTACGGAACAATTCTTCTAACTGGCCATTAATGCTTTCATGATCACCTTGTTTGTAATTTTCCATTGTTAAATTTGTTAATATAACCTTCCCATCTACTGCTTGTTCTAAAATTTCATCGTCTGATCTCCAATGTAAAAACTCACGAATACGAGTAGAAACGTTGATATTACCTGTTTTTGTTAATTTAGAAATAGCTGATTGCATAATATAGTCCTCTTCTCTTTAATATTTATAATATATTTAATAAATAAATCTTTAACTATATCCATCTTATACCAATTTAGTTCTATTTTTCAACTGTTTTAATTATAATTATTAAATTTATTATAAATATTATTAATAGTCAGTGAGTTAAAGAACATATATTTAGCTTAAACATAAGTAGTATCAAATACGGTCATTATTGGAATTTTCCTTGTATATAAAATTCCTTAAGCTTGACGTACATTTTTCTGTTTCACTATTATGTACCCTAAATAGAACAAAATAAAAAAACGACGGCATGATTGCTCTCATAAAGCCCAATAATAAAAGAGCTCCATTTTTTCATGCAGTTCCCCGAATCCCTAAGTTATGGATATGCAAGCTAGTCCCTGACGATTTTTTTAATTACATATATATACGAGTAAATAGACAAATACAAGGAAACGTTAAAAGAAAATAATAAAGTTTATCTATATGGACTCCTTCGTTATTCCTTTTAAGGATATAATGATTTTTTTTATGGATATTCAATATTTTAAAAAGATTATTTTGTTGTTTTATGGTCATTTTATTGTTAGTATATAATTATATTGGAATTGTTTCTTTGGAGGTGTAATTATTGATCAATCTAAAAATTAGTTATAAACCTTTATGGAAATTGATGATTGATAAAGAAATTTCAAATAGAGAACTTAGAGAAAAGGCAAAATTAAGTTCTAGTACATTCTATAACTTAAAAAATAATGAAAATGTAACTACAGATACGTTACTAAGAATTTGTTGTGTTTTAGAATGTAGTATTAGCGATATTATTGAGTGTATAAAGGAGTAATTTATCTATGAATGTTAATTCAAATATTGTAGCAGTCAGTCTATTTTCGGGGGCCGGAGGTCTTGATATCGCTAGTTTTTTAGCTGGGGTTCCTGTTATTTCTAGCACGGACTTTGAAAGTGATTGTATAGAAACCTTAAAATTAAATGAAGAAATTTTTGGGGAAACTGAAATTGTTTTAGGGGATCTTCATGAAATTGAGAGTAAGGTCTTTGAAAATATTATAGAAAAAAAAGCAGAAAATAAAGAAGTTATTGTTATAGGGGGAGCCCCTTGTCAACCATTTTCTAAAGCTGGATATTGGGTAGGAAATAAAACTCGACGTGGGATTAATGACCCTAGGGCAAATCTAGTAAATGAATATTTACGAGTTGTTACAGAAATTCAACCAGCTGGATTTGTTTTTGAAAATGTAGAAAGTTTATTACATCCTACTAATAAAATTATCGTGGAACGTTTTATTGAGATAATTGAAGAGGCAGGATACAGTTATAAAATAGTGAAAGCTAATGCTTTAGAATATGGTGTTTCACAAAAACGAAAACGAATTTTCATTATCGGAACAAAAGGTGAATTTAAATCGGAAGCACCAAAAAAGACTCATGGAAATCCAACTGAAATTGAAGGTACAGATTTAAAGCCTTATGTAAATGTAGGTGAAGTTATTGCAGGTTTTGAGGGGGATGAATATTTTGAACCTTCCGAAGTTGTTGATGGAGGTACTTATGCTGACGATTTAAAAGAAGTTCCCCCAGGTATGAACTATAAGGCATTAACTGCTTGGGCTGGTTATCCGAATCCAAAGTTTGTTGCAGATAAAAGATTTTGGAATTTCCTGTTGAAATTATCGCCAGATAAACCTTCGTGGACAATTACTGCACAACCAGGACCTTGGGTAGGCCCATTCCATTGGGACAACCGTCGTTTACGAGTACCAGAAATGGCTGCTATTCAATCTTTCCCTAAAGGATATAAATTTTTTGGTACAAGAAGATCTATACAAAAGCAAATTGGTAATGCAGTACCTCCACTTATGGGGAAAGCTATGATTGAATTTGTAAAGGAGAGTTTAATTAATGATTAAGCCTAAAGTTGTTAGTATCTTTTCAGGTGGAGGTGGAATTGATATAGGCTTTAATCAAGCAGGATATGAAATTTTATTTTCAACAGATTTTTGGCAACCTGCTGTAGATACATTAATTAAAAATAATTCTGCAAAATTAGCGAAATGTGAAGATATTCGAAAAGTAGATTATAAAAATGAATTATCTTCAATTGGATATAACGTAGATGAAGTTGATATATTGGTTGGAGGCCCCCCTTGTCCAGCTTTTTCAAAATCCAGGTTTTATCGTACTGAAAAAAAGAGAGCTCTAGAAGATGAAAACTCATTTACATTATTTGAATATTTTAGAGCATTAGAAGAACTAAGACCGAAAGTGTTTTTCTTTGAAAATGTTTCTGGTTTTGTTTTTAAGCCACATAGAGCTGCATTTGATGCATTGATAGATGTAGCGGATCAATTTGGTTATCATGTAACGCACAAAGTTATTAACTCTGCAAATTATGGTGTACCTCAAATGAGAGAACGTTTTATTTGTATTGGCGTTAGAAAAGATTTTGGAGAACCTTTTATTTTTCCTGACGAGACACATTATAATCCTGAAAAAGAAGTGAATTTAGATTTATTTAACAATAAAAAACCTTGGGTAACTTGTGGAGATGTAATTGGTGATTTAGACTTTGATTTACCAGAAGATAAAGACATGGAGGCGGGTTCTAAACACAAAGATTTATTGAAGCTAGTGCCACCGGGTGATAATTATCTTTACTTTACTGAAAAACGTGGTTATCCAGAGCCTATATTCGAATGGCGTTCAAGATATTGGTCATTTCTACTGAAATTATCTCCCGAAAAACCGTCTTGGACAATTCAAGCAAGTTTTTCTAATAATCAAGGACCATTTCATTGGAAAAATCGCTTTTTGAGAATTTCTGAGATTAAGAGAATCCAAACATTCCCTGATGATTATGAAATTACAGGAACATTTAAAGATCAATGGAGACAAATTGGTAATGCAGTTCCTCCACTATTAGTTGAACTAATTGCAGTAGCAATAAGAGAGCAATTTTTTACTACTGACGAAAAATAAATTGTGAAAATAGATTAATTTCTCTAAAAGGAAATTAATCTATTTTTATTTATTTTGTATTTAAATGCATATATATATTAAAATTTATCGTAAAATAGAAATGTAATAATCTTGAATTATAAGGGAGAGTAGTAATATGGGCAATTATGATTGGATTTTGGAAGATGGATCAATTGAAAGCGCTGATAATGATAGACCTTACTATGAATTAGATGAAAATCAATTAGAAAGTATTCTCAGAGATAATCTCAATCAATTTTATAATAGTGTTACATTAAATAGAATTGAAGATAATATTTATCTAGCAACAATCAGTAATATATACGATGTAAACGAAGAAGTGGTTATTTGTGTAAAAGGTATTACTCCTGGAGGTAGAAGCCATATTCCAGATGAATTTAGAATTCAACAAAAACCTGTACTATGGAGAACAGCGGTAGCAAAAGCTGAAGAGAAAAATTGTAAAGGGATTTTGTTGGGTATTTATAAAACTAGGGATGTAGATGAACCAATCTTTTGTGCATTTAAATTAAGAGTTGCAGATGGAGAAAAACCAAAATCGAAACAAATAAAAAATGTCGTTATTTCTAAAGCTATTATTGATGGATTTAATCAAATAAAATCAAAAAATGAGTACATATGTGCTTTTAGAAAAGAGTTTTTATTTTTCTATTTACAAAATTCTGAGTGGTTACATGATTCTATTATTGAAAATTTAAATAGTTATACACCTGAGGATATAGTAAAAATGAAACAGAAAGGTCCATCAAAACCAGGGATTAATCGTATTTATTTTGGAGCTCCAGGTACAGGTAAATCTTATGGAATTAAGAATTTTATTCAGGAAAATGGAATTGTTGATTATAGCGATAAGATAGGACATCCAAATGTTTTCCGTATTACTTTGCATCCTGAATTTGGCTACAATGATTTTATTGGTCAAGTAATGCCTATCGTAAAAAGAACAGAAGGAACTGAGAATTCATCAACTATTGAATATGAATTTACTCCACAGATGTTTACAAAGGCATTAGCAAAAGCATTTCAAGTAAGAGCAAATGGAGAACCTGTTTTCCTTATTTTAGAAGAAATGAGTCGAGCAAATGTGGCTTCTGTATTTGGAGACTTGTTCCAATTGTTAGATAGAGATATTGATGGTATCAGTGAATATAAAATTGATAATTCACTAATTGCATCCGTCGTTTTTGGAGAAGAGGATTCAGATGAAAAAATTTATTTGCCTGAAAACATTTATATTATTGGAACTGTAAATACTAGTGACCAAAATGTTTATGTAATGGATACAGCTTTTAAACGCCGTTTCGAATTTGAATATTTAGCAACAACAGAAATTGCTAAAAAAGATGGTATAGAGTTAAATGATTTTCAATTTAAATTAACAAATACTGATGGGAATGAATTAGATTTTACTTGGCTTACTTTAATGCGTAAACTAAATGAATTTATTGTCAAGAGTGAAGAAAATGGAGGATTGGGATTGACAGAAGATAAACAATTAGGTCAATTCTTTATTAAGTTTAGAGTTCCAACGGATCAGGATACAGATGAAGAAGTTTTAAGTGCAATTGAAGAATATAATAAAAATCAAATTTCAGGTAAGTTATTGCAGTATCTTTGGAATGATATAGAAGGAGCTGCATATTCAACAAATAAACTATTTGCAGAAGAAGTAAATAGCTTTGGTGAACTATACAGTCTAGCTAAACAAGGGAAAAATTTCTTCTCACAAGAATTTTTAAATTTACTAACTTAAATGAATGTTATTAAAGAGGGGTGAGAAGAAGTGTTTAGTAGCAATTGGTTTATTATCCAGGATGGCCATGTTGTATCAACAAAAATTTTCAATTTATTTAAAGATGATTTCGAAATTGGTGATATAGGATTAAATGAAAAAGGATACAACTCCAAATTTGTTGGTTTTATAATTAAGAATGATAAACTTTTAGTTAGTTTTCCAAAACACTATTTTTCGAATGAAAAGTTACAAGAATATCAATTTGTTGATGATAGCACTAAAGAAAAAATTCAAGATGATATTAAAATCTTATTTAGAGTGATTCAAAAAAACTTGGTGAAAAAATCAATGAAGAGCATTGGAATAAGGAATGAAATAAATTCAGGGTATCCATTTCAACATTTCTTTGAGGTATATAACTATTTCCTTAAGTTTGGTTTATATACTGATGAGCGTGAAATTAGAAAACTAGGCTATTCAGGTAAAATAGATTGGAAAAGAACCATTCTAAAATCACCTATTGTTGTGAGTAATAATAATCTGGTGTACATGCCCATGGTTATTAAAAAAAGAATAAATGAACATGTTTTTATTAGTAAGTGTATGGCATATGTAATAGATATGACCGCTAATGCGCTATCGATATTTATGAATTTAAAACGTACTAATCTTGATATTAAAGATATCAATTGGGAAAATGAAAAGCTAATTATTTCTCAATTGAGAGAAATAAAACAAAGAGTATTTAAAGATAAACAAAAACGTCTAATTGACAGTTTAATTAGATTTTTCGAGAAACAAAATAAAGGTGATGGAACAATAAAAATAAAAACTCGTAGTTTCGACCTAGCATGGGAGTCTATAATTGAGTTTTATCTTAAACATTATTTTAAACATATAGATGAAAATGGATATATAAATTTTTCAGAATCTAGAAACATGGCTTTGAAATCTTTTGAAAAGAAAAAAATATACCCGGATCGATTGGAAAAACGCGGAAGAAATATTCAACCCGATTATTATTTAGTGGAGAACAATTTACGATATATATTTGATGCTAAATACTTCAATGAAGTAAGAGAATTAAATTATAAACAAATTTCATATTATTTTTTATTAAAGCATTTTGAAGGAATTCCTAATGAAAATGGAGAGATAGACCCTCTGCCAACAAACAATGTTTTACTTTTACCAACCGAAAGAAATAGGGATGATGAAAGGAACTTTAAAAAACATTTCGATCTAAATCCATTATTTAATTTGGATGAAAGGGAATTTGTTATTAGAGAACAATATTTAAATGTTAAATATATATTGAAAGAGTATGTTTTATAGTAAAGGGACGATTTTAAAATTGTAAATCTGATACCAATAGACTTTTAATACACTAATTTTACTCTCAGTTTTAGTGGAAGAATTCAAATTGAGAAGCAGCAATTGAAAAGTTTAGTTATTTGCGTAGACATGGGCGTGAAGATTAAGGAAATTGATTTATTAGAACAAGAACATGTTAAACAAATAACTTTAGGGATTTAATACACAGGGTTTACTCTGTGTATTTTTTATAGAGGTGGAGAGAAATTGAAATTCTATGTAATATCGTTCGATACAAAGCTTTTTAAAATGAATGCTGAAGTAATTAAAATAGAATGGGCAATAAATGATATCTACGAGGAATTGAGTAGTATTATAGGCAGCGATTCATTAGAATTTGTTGATTTTAATAACGAAGTCGTAATGGTTATTGACGAGGACGGTAAATTTAAAAAGAATAATCCTATATTTAGAGTAATAACAGATGATGGTATTACATTAGATTTAACAGGCAAGATATTGTTTGCACGTAACGTCGAAAATGAATTTAGTACAGACATTGGTAGTATTAAGGCTGAAGATATTTTCTATTTAAGAAACAACTTAAACATTCAATTATTAGGTGTAACGAGAAAATGAATAGGTTTTCCTTGTTGAATAAATCACCTACCCAATTAAATATCTCGCTTTGTAAATGATTGATTGAATGAATTAATTAATGATGTTAAAAAAGTTAAAACATTATACGGTCCACATAACGATAAAAAAATTGCCCCCGCAACGCTAATTTAGTGAAATGGCATTTAGTTTGGCATTTAGCGATTTAAAAAAAGTGCTAAAAACCCATATTAGTACTGGTCTTATAAGGTTTTTCAGAGATAGCGGTTCGACTCCCGCCGTCTCCATACATAAATTGACTACAATTATAGTCATATTTGTGATTTTAAGTATATTTTTGCCGCTTTGGTAAGGATGTACTTATTTTTATTTTAGGCAAGGTTCTAATTAGAAAATTCATACATGTGATATTAGTAACCTTATATTGGTGCTACTACTTTTATATGAGCGGTATGCTTACAGAATAAAGAAAATTCAACTTTATTTAATTGCCATCTTGTAAGGTATATAGTTGTTTAACAATCGAGATTATTAAATAACAACTTTTCGCTGAATTTTATCAAACATTAATTTGGTAGTCTGTATAGAATATCGTGATAAGAAAAATAAAAAAACAGATAGAACGGTATTAATAAATAATACTAGTTCTACCTGTTTCATTGATCAAACTTTTCTTTCCTCTAACGATACTGACTATTAAGCTACTGTGTTTACCTGTAATAAATTGAGATAATCCAGTAAATGCTACACCATTCATACAATATTCATTAAGGAAATGATGTTTGCAGGCAACTTGTAAATGTATTGGAGAATAAATAGAAAATCACCATATTAATAGATAGTACATAAAAATAATTAACGAAAATGGCATGAGACGCTTTGTTATAAATGAAAGCCCTCAAATGATTTTGACAATCACTAGCATCGGATTAAATTAATCTGTCGCCTCATCGTACTCATAATTATTTTACGCCTGGCACCCAACCAACATTACGTTTCATCATATTCATTAGCGGCTCTGGAATGTTATTATCACGACTCATGTCCATTTCAGTAATAACTGGTTCACCGGCTGCTACTTTTTCTACCCAGTGTGGTTCAATTAATAGCTCGCGACCAAGTGCAAGTAAATCAGCACCTGTTTCCATCGCTTCTTTCGCATCTTCTGGTGAATAAATTGAACCAACGCCTATAAACGGTACACGACCGTCAATCACGCGTTTTAAAATTGTAATACGGTTTTCTTTTTCGCCGCTATAACGACGGGCTTCTGCACGGAAATCACCTAATGAAATGTGTAAGTAATCGAGCTTTTCATCTGCTAAACGATCTACAAGTTGAACTGTTTCATCTAGAGTGATACCGTCTTCTTCAGGCTCTTCTGGGCTAAAACGATAACCAACGATAAATCGGTCATCAGCAAATTGCACTTTTGCACGGTGTACACTATCGATAATTTCTAATAAGAATGTCATACGTTTTTCAACAGAGCCACCGTAACGGTCTGTACGTTTATTTGTAAGACCTGAAAAGAATTGTTGTAATAAATACGTGTTGGCACCATGAATTTCGACTCCGTCAAATCCTGCTTCAATTGCGCGACGTGTTGCTTCACCAAATGCTACGACTATTTCCTCAATTTCTTCTACCGTTAATGCACGAGCCATACCGCCATCTGCTGCAATGGTTTCACTTGCGCTTACGACATCGCCATGTGGCACAAGATCACGTACTGCTTGGCGACCGCCATGATAAATTTGTAAAATTGCTTTTGCGCCTCCGTCGTGAATCGCATCAGCAATACGTTTTAAACTCAAAATATATTCATCGCTATGTGCCGATATTTGACCTGGGAAGCCTTTCCCATTAGGAAGCACGTAAGCACATGCTGTAATCACCGCACCGACGCCATATGAGCGCTCACGGTAATATGTAATCTCCGCCTCTGATACCGTATCATCCGCATTTGCTGAGTAAGTTGTCATTGGCGCCATTAAGTAACGATTACGAATTGTGACGCCGTTATTAAAAGTAAATGGTGTTAAAAAAGTTGTCATGTTATTCACTCCTTCTAAAACAAGAGTAAATTTATCGGATTTAAAAGTCAAAGATCGTGCTTTACAACATTTTATTTCTTAAATCATAAGGAAAAAAGCAGTAGAAAGCATAACTGTATGGAGTGGAGTTTACAATATTGGAATCCTACTTAATTCTGTATTGAGAAAGGGGGATTAGAGGATCAACAAAAAGACTAAAACC
Organism: Lysinibacillus sp. 38-6; assembly: GCF_046245175.1. Classification (GTDB taxonomy): domain Bacteria; phylum Bacillota; class Bacilli; order Bacillales_A; family Planococcaceae; genus Lysinibacillus. The sequence continues at coordinate 2,467,547 of NZ_CP176417.1, read as the reverse complement.
TATTAGCGTAGAGGCGGAATTAATAATAAAACCCTTGTAAAGAGAGTTTTCGAATCAGTTGCAGTTGCTCCATATAAATTCACATCATTTCATTCATTTTATTTTGCTTCATTTGTAATCTTCACTACTGCAGGGATATCTGCAGGGGCGAAATTTAACTGTGAAAGTTTATCTCGCGTAACCCATTTCGTAGCAGCATGTTCTAATGCGTTCGGTTGTCCATCTTCTAATTGTGCTTTGTATGTTTCGAGGCGAACAATTACTTTTTCATATTCATATGTAGTATCTTCTACTTTTGCACCTACTTGAATCGTACAAGCAAATTCCTCCTGAATTTCTCGTTTTAACGCTTGTTCAGGTGTTTCTCCAACTTCAATTTTCCCGCCAGGAAATTCCCAATAATTCGCCAAATCCATTTCGGGACTTCTTAGCGCACAGAAAATTTCATTTTTTTCGTTTTCGATAATCGCACCAACGACATGGACAGTTTTTTTCATAATATATCACCTTTTTTCTTTTTAATAATTTAAGTTTAGCTTATTTTAGTAGAATATTACATCTTATAGACGAATTCAATCCTATTCCTAAAAGCCTAGCATTATAAAAGATACTTAGGTTTTCGGTTGGAGGCATCTTGTCTTTTAATATATGGGATTCTTTTTTACCTTATTAAAGGTATTTAGCAGAGGAAGTAACTTTAAAATAATAAAAATACTGTGGATGCAAGGGGTATGTACAACCTACATTTCTAAATATCTCTTTTACTTTGAATAAGGAAAAACGATTATAGTATCTTCCTTGTATTGCTTACGGCATACTTTTTTAGGATAACGGTCTGTCAAAAGACTTTTAACTATTCTATGATGTTTTGACCATTGAAAAAGAAGCATAATTTATTTATTATTAAAAATAAAATATACTGTATATTCTAAAAATATAAACAAAATATTTTATGATTTTTTAAACGATGAAAAAAGGACGTATAATAAAAAATAATTCCAAATACATAGGATATTAATATTTGAAGTTCTTCATTAACAGAAATCATAGAGAATAAATAATCAGTTGATTTTTGTAATGAGTAGATTGAAATATTTACTCCATAGATATTTCATATATAGAGGAGGGTATTATGGATAGAGTAAAAAAAAGAATTTTCTACTATAAAGATGAGTATGTGAAAAATGTTAAGTTAGTACATCATGATATTGCTACTAATAGAAGATATAGGTTAGATATAGAATTGAAGAATGGGGATAATGAAAAGGCAGTCCATATAATGATGATTAATCCAAGTAAAGCAAATGAGGAGAATTCCGACAACACTATTAACCGTATAATAAAATACGTTTCTTTAAATAACTCTTCTGGTATTTTACAGGACATAGGGAAAATTATTATTACGAATCTTTATGTAGTATGTGAGATATATCCAGAAAAAGTGGATGAATATATTTCAGTACATAGTTTGGATTTTGTTAAAGGAACAGATACTGACGGAAAATATAATAATGATACGATAATTGAAATGGCTAATAAAGAGGCTCAATTTGTAATTACTGCTTGGGGAAGAGGTAATATATTTGATTATGACAATAGAATTCAAGAAGTATTTCGTTTAATTCAAAACAAGGAACTGTATCATATGGAGGATTTGACGCAGGAGGGGTATCCAAGGCATCCTCGAACTTGGGCTTATTCTTGGCGATTAAAGAGGTACAATATTTAGACAGCTCTTCCCCTATTTGTGGAGTAGTGTGTTAGATAGAATGATGTAACCATCTCATTAGAGGTGGTCTTTTTTATTTGCAAATTTCACTTTGCACCTCCTAGTGGATACGTGATGCGAGAAATATCATTAAAATAATGTTAAACTTTGTCGGGAAGATTGATGGATAGCTCTACTGCAAGAAGAATTGAACATAACGAAGATGCTTGATTTACTTGGTATGAAATTAAAATCAACGTCCGTCTGTTTCTAAAAGTCATTGACCAAAGTGAAGTGGATACCAATACTTGATTAGAACATTTTTGTATAGTTGAATATAATAAATAGCACAGGAGGATATCCGATGAAACAAAAGAAATCTTTAAAGTTTAAAATTTTCACTGGAATTTTTGCTTTGCTAATATTGCTTGTTGCGGGATTTTTTATTTATGTAAGTTCATACTATAAGGCCAGTTCGTTGGCGTTGGATAGTTTGAAATCTGATGCGCTCGTCAATGTAGAAGAAAATGGCGATATATTATTTGAACCCGTATCGAATGCTAAAAATATTGGCTTTATTTTTTACCCAGGAGCAAAGGTAGAAGCTTCGGCATATGCACCTTTAGCTAAAGAGATAGCAGCAAAAGGGTATACCGTTAGTATTGCGAAAATGAGCTTTAACTTAGCCATTTTTTCACCGAATAAAGCAGACAGTATAATAAGTGATCATAAAGAAATTGATACTTGGGTGATCGGAGGCCATTCTTTAGGGGGCGTTATGGCAGCAGATTACGCACTAAAAAATGATAAAATAAAAGGCTTGGTACTTTTAGCATCCTATCCCCAAGCAAAAACAAATCTAAGTAGTCAACAAATCAAAGTGTTATCACTATGGGGAAGCAATGATAAAGTTGCGGACTTAACCAAAGTAAAAGATGCTAAAAAAGTTATGCCAAGTGACGCACAATTTATTGAAATAAACGGTGGCAATCATGGCGGTTTTGGCGATTATGGACATCAAAAAGGTGACGGTGAATCTTCGATAACCAACAAACAGCAGATGATGGAGACTTCAGAGTATATTGTAGAAATGTTGGATAGTTTGGATCAGGAATAATTTGAAAAAAACTGCACCCAGCCATTGGGGGTGCAGTTTTTTATGGTCAGGTAGATTGCGGAACAAGTTTTTCTTGTGATAAAAGTATTATAATGAGTAACCATAGGGTTAATCATTAGGGGAATGAGTTCGGTATTGCACCGGACTCATTTTAATTTTGCCTTGATAAGTTTAGTCAATCTTTTTCGTTTATTGTGAGCTAGAAGTGTAGTTAATAAGTGAGCCAAGTACAAAAAGCATACAGACAAAACAAATAAGCGTTAAAAATGTGATTTGAATTATAGGCCAAATAACGAGCATCGCTTTTATTAACATAGCAATTAATAGCAATGATAATATGCCCATAATAATTTTGGTTGACGAAGTTTCTTCACTTATAAAAATACTTTTTACTAAACACCAAAAGATAATTACTAAAATGATTATTCCCACTATTTGTAGTAACAAGGGAACAATCAAATTTACAGTAAAATCTAAATGGTCATCTCTGTTAAAAAATAAATTCAAAATGGTCTTCCCAGAATTGACTTCCATTAAAAGAGGAGTAAAAAGCTTGTTAGATAATAATAAAACTAACAAAGCCGTAATAATGCCAACCGCGTAGACTAATATAATAAAGCCACTAGTCCATTTTTCGTCCATTTCCTTACCTCACTTCATATATAGTTGGAAGAGTATATGCTAAAAATGGAGTTGGAATTACAAGAGTTTGTTATGAAACGCTTTTCATTGTGTTGTGAGAAATGGTAGTTCTTTTTTTGATTTTCTCCTCATCAATTTATTTTGACTTAATGATTATAACCCTTTACCGAAACCTTTCTATTTAATTGCTCCCATATTGAATGAAAATATGGTACTTCTCTTCTTTAAGTAATACCTTATTTCACCAAATTGGTTGGCCGCGCTTTTTTATAGTCCTGTGATTAAAAAAAGTAGTTTAAAGTAAAATATTATTATACACCTAATATATAGGCTATATGGTATGATTTACTATATGTAAGTGAGGAAATAAGTAACGAAAATTAAAATATAAAAAATGATAACAGAAGTTAATTACCAAAATATTATCTAGTAAGTGTTGTTAGAATTGATTTAAAAGGAGATATTATACTGATATGAATCCGATTGATGAAATATTAACCTCTTTTGGTGAGATGCAAAATCGATTTTTAGAAGAAGCGATTGATGATTTACCTGATAGTTTAGAGAGTGAAGCTGCTGCTACTAAATTTAAGGCAAGTTATATACCAAATACTTGGCGTTATGAGGAAGAACGGCTTAAATGTGTTGTTGATTATTTACGTGTCAATTTAACTGCAGAAATACAAAATTCAACTAACGGTAGAAGGAACCTCTATGAGGAAGATGATCTTTCTAATTTTATTAGTGACACTATGGTAGAAACTGCTTTAAGAAAGAGTGAGAATCCTTATTTTAGTCGTATAGATTACATAGAGAATGGGAATAAACAAGGAAAAACATTATACATAAGTAACTATGATATATCGTACGATACGGTATCTTGGAAAAATCCTTTAACCAAACTTTATTATGACAAAAAATTTAATCAAACTTACATAATCAATGACCAAAATGTTAGGCTTGAGCGTATTAGTCACATTGTAATAGAAAAAGGGCAGTTAATAGATTTACAATATGAACAATCTAATGAAGAGAATAAAGATAAAATATTCATTGAGAAGCTAGCTAAAAAAAGAGGCGACGAAATGAAGGCTCTAGTAGACACGTTACAAGCTGAACAATATGAGCTGATTGGCTTGCCTATCAATAATAAAATTGTTGTACAAGGTTCAGCTGGTAGTGGTAAGTCTGTGATTGCGCTTCACCGTTTAAGTTATATTCTATATAACAATGAGCACTTAGATGCGAAGAAAGTTGCTATTATCGGACCGAATAAACTTTTTTTAAAACATATTGAGAAGGTTTTACCTGAATTAGGTGAAAAGGATATTATCCAAACAACAATGATGCAATATTTAGAGCAGTTAATTCCGATGCGTACTAGAGTCCGGGAAATTGATCGTATGATTTTATCTGAAATTAATGATTTAAGTATAAAAGAGGGTCGATTAAGTGCGTTGGAAGATTTTAAATCATACTCAGAGATGCGTAAAATAAAAGGCTCATTAGAGTATAAAGATTATATTGAACAATATACTCGATATATTATTTCGAATTTAACACCATTTATGAAGACGATTTCTTTAGGTGACTTTTCTATTAGTGGAGTGGAGATAGCGACTTTTATTAGTAATCAACCACATTACGGTGATAGTAAAGTGGATTTAAATCGGTTTATTGAAAATAAGATAAAAGAGCGCGCGCATAATATTACTGAAATATATGGGTTTATAGGTGAAAAGATTGAGGAAGAGGTGCACTATTATCTGCAATCTTTACTAGAAAATGAATTACTAAAGTTAAGCCATCCATTGATAGATAGCCAATTGCACCAAGTGCATAATTTATTTGAAAATCACAAAAATATTATTGAAAACGCAGCACTTGAAAATTATGAAGAAATCTTTAGTAGGCAAGAATTAATTAAATTCGATAATATTGAAACGTCCGTACAACGTAATCTAAAAATGAAAACAGCGGCTCATGAAAAAGCTAATAAGTTAAAGCATCAATTAAATGAAGAAAGCAATAAATTAAAGGATGCTTTGCAAAAATTTATTGAATTAAAGGTAGTGGATATGCTTACGAACATTGAAACGCTCTTCACTTTACGATACGAAACGCTGCAAGAATTATCAAAGATAAGTGAAAACTATAGTGAGATTTTCCAAAAACAGTTTGTAATGGAGGAAGTAACTAATTTATATCAAATAAAGGATTACGTATCAAAACAAGATATTGAAGCTTTTATTCATGACGTAAATCAAAATCGCTTAGAGGAAGTTTACAAAGGGTGGTTGTCGAAAAAGAAAAAGCTCATGGGGCAACTCAATCGAAAAATGAAAGATGAAATAAAGCGATGTTTTTCAGTAAAGCTTGAACAGTTAATAAGGGAGAACTTTGCTGAAGTAAGTAAATTCGGAATAAAAATAAAGGAAAATACAAAACTTGAATCCTATTTGAAGCATAATCAAACGTTAGATTTTACAGAGATATTTGAAGAAATCGACAAATATTATTTTGGTCATGCCGATGAGGTATATCAGACGATTATAAATGATCAATACGATTACGCATCCAAGTTGGAAAAGAAGTGGGATCATAATATTTTGAAGGATTATCATGTAATTGAAAAACATGATTTATCTGCTATTTATATTATTTACAAGTATATAACACCTAAATTCAACAAACCATTCCAATATACCATTGTTGATGAGGCACAAGATTATATGTTGTTTGATATGTATGTGCTAAATGATTTAACAGAGCAAATTATGCTAATGGGGGATATAGGGCAAAATTTAACACCAGGTAATGAACAAATTAGTTGGCAACAATATAAAGAAGTGATAGGAGAATTTAATTATTACGAATTAAAGGCTACATATCGTTCTACTAATCAAATTGTAGCGTATTCTAATGAAATCATTCAGAAGTTTAGTGAGGGAAAATATAATTTACCGCTTATTACATTTAGAAATGGTGAGCCTGTTCAAACACGTTCTTATTCTGGTAGTTCAATTTATAAAAATATGTATGATTTAATTAATCAATTGTTGGAAAAGGACGATTCAGAAAGTAAAATTGCGATTATCGCCAAAACTAACCGTGAAGCAGAACATTTACTTGAGCAATTAAATCATCCGCAAGTAAAATTACAGATTAATAGCGAATATGTCAATACAAGGGTCATTATTACAACGCCAGTGTTGGCGAAAGGGTTGGAGTATGATACCGTGCTAATTTATCGCAGTTCACGATTTTTAAAAACGGATGAACATGATACAAAGCTAGCCTATGTTGCTGCAAGTCGTGCGCTTCATAAGCTCTATGTGTACTCGTGAAGGTAGGAGATAAAATTGGATATTAAATCACTTTTATATGGGAAGCAAAAAAATGAGATGTATGAGCAATTGCAACAAAATCAACAAGATATAATCGAACTAAAACAGCAAATAAAGCAATTACAATCAGAAATCTTACAGCTAAAAAATGAAAATAGAGAACTGTATGATAATCAAAAATTGATAGCTAGCGCGAGTAATACTAACGGTGATATTTCGTGGACGGAAGTTACAAGTGGAAATGAAAATAGTGGGAAAATCAATGTAGTAAGTTCAGGTCGTATTACAGAGCCCGAAGTCTATAGTATTGAGGAAATCATTCAGGGACAAATTGGCTTTGTAGATGAAATTAAAGCTATTCTGGAACATACTGCTCAGGCAATTGACGACAGGACCGTTATATCTATGGGGGACGCACTTAGGGTCATTGGAGAAGATTTTGTAAAGGATGTAGAGTACTCCAAAATATAATGTAGTTTAGACAAGCGTTCGAATGTACATAGCAATATACTGTATCCATTCTATAAATTATTGCTAGATAGGGGAAAAAGTTTACCGAAAAAAATGGTATGGTGAAATTGTAGTCTCCGTTAGCAAATTTAGCAAACTTTATTTATTCCTTTGTAATAGCAATTTCGATTGGTCAGAAAAAGCTAGTAAATGTTGGTATTACAAGATTTTCCGATGTAGAAATGTTGTTAAATAAAGGTTTACAAGAGTTAGGGTAACTTATATATATAATGTTAAATTTATAAAAATATCCCATAACTATTTTCGTTTTATTGAAAAACCTTTAATTGAATACTTGCGTTTATAAAAACCTTCTAATTCACACAATGAATAGGGGTTTTTTATTTGGATAAGAGCAAAAGCATGGGAGGTTTTCGATAGGAAATGTACGAGAAGACCACGTACCATTCATAGTTACGAATTTATCTTTAAAGGATTTTGTGAACAATGAACTTCATTATGTAAAACCAATCAATATAAACAGCATCTACTACAAACTTGAAAATTTATATCATACTTCTGTCAATTTATTTGAAAGAGTTCCACACTCTATACGATTATAAAATCTCCTCTCAGATACCTTTTTTTTACTGTAGCATTAATGACTAGGATATACACAGGTGATATAATTAATATATACTACACAAAGTATTTTCAATTATTATAAATACAGGAGAATATACATATGAATCAGAATAAAGACTTGATCGTTTCTTCTCAAATTGAGATAGATAATAAAATATCTAAGTATAAAGGAATGAAAGTTTCGGAGTTAAAAGAGAGTTTGTCTATGCCACTGAAGGATAATAAAGCCTCATTTGTACAGTTAGCTAAGAAGATGATGGGGATAACAAATAATAAATTTGGTTTATGTGATAATAGAGTTGATGCTGTTTTAAAGACAGTTCGCTTAACAGGTATGGAAACACCCGCAGAAGCCATGTCATTCATGCCAGTGGACTTCAAAGAATGGTCAGAAGCATTGTCTTGGGAAAGTAGCTCTCTATATAGGTATTTTAATGAAAAGACACTATTGCTATTTATTTTTCAGCAATATCCCACTGGTAAGCGTGTTGACGATAGTGAAATGACTTTTTTAGATGCTAAGGTTTGGAAGATGTCAGAATATGATTTAAACCATGGTCTTAAAGAAGTGTGGGAAAGAGTTCGATATTTAATCAATGAAGATAAATTAGAGATTACTCCTGTGAAACAAAAAAATGGGAAAATTATTAATAAGAATAACTTACCGTCTGGTCAATTCAACACACTAGGTCACTTGAGACCTGGTGCAATAAATGGTGATGATAAAGTACTATTGACGACGGGGCAAAGAATTGTAAAACAGAGATTTTGGTTTAATAATGAATACGTAAAAGAAATAATAGATTTATAGGAGATGCAAAACATGGAGAATATCGATTTGTTTGATTTGTATAAGAAAGGCTTTGTTAAAGATGGCGGCCATAATGTTAATGTTCCAATCAAAAAGGCCAGTGGAGAAAAATATGATGGTAAAACATACGCGATTCCACTAAAATACCTGTATTATAATGAGCAGAATGGTAGAATAGGAGTTTCACTTTCTGATTATGAAAGTACTAGTGGTAAATTAATACCAGGTCATAATGAAGAATACAATATGGTTATCCAAAATATGTTAGCAGATGATGCTGACGAGATGACTAGAAAAGAAATGGATAAGTTGAAGAGGGATATTGCTATAAAAGGCCAAGATGAACCTGGTTATGTTTTAAGTGATGGACGAGTAATTGATGGGAATCGACGGTTTACAGCAAGGCGATTACTTGAACAAGACCCTTCAATAACAGAGCAGCAATATTTTGAAGCAGTTATTTTAGATGATTTATCAGTACAAAATCATGACGATCAAAAGAAAATTAAGTCACTTGAATTGCAAATCCAATTCGGCAAACTTGGTAAAGTTGATTATAATCCAATTGACAGAGCTATTGATGCTTATAAAACGATTGTTAAAAATAATATAATGAGTGTCGCAGAATATACTGAATTTGCTGGACTGACATCGAACGAAGTTAACAAACGGATATTGGAAGCCGAACTAATTATTAAATTTTTGGAGTTTGCGAACACGAATCCGGATAACTATGCTTTAGCAAAACAATTAGATTTGGATGGACCGCTCCAAGATATGATTCCTCAATATAAAAAAATAAAAGACTCAGATAATTTGGATCAACTATTAAATAGTTTATTTGCCAAAATAATACAAATACGCTCATCCAAAGAAGATTTCAAGGCTGAGTTTAGACAAATAGTCAAAAATGTTGTTGGCACAAAAAATGAAGAAAAATTTATTGAAGAGATGGAAGATGCAACAGATACAATAGTAGAAGCACTAGATAAAGAAGATGTTATAAAGAATAATGTAGATTTATTTACCACATTACAAAATAATCAGGATGCAGTACAGGCTCTGGCAAAAGTTCAAACAATCTCTACTAATCATTCTGAAAAGGCGAAGAACTATAAAGAACAAAATAAACCAGTCAAACTGGCTGAAAAAGCAATTAGTAGTATTGAGGCTATTGATAAAAGAATAGTTACAGAGTTACCTAAAAGTGAAAAGGCTAAATTAAAGAGTAGTTTTGAGAAGTTAAAATTAAAAATTGATGAACTTCTGTCTGAGGAGGGATAAATTTTGTTAAAAAGTTTGCAAGGCCGACTCAAATCTAGTTATAATTCAATGATTCAAAATGTAGCAGAGGAGTTCTATAATCCAGTATTGAGTGAATCCATTAGCTATAAAAGAGTCAGTGGCTATTTTTCATGTAAGGCACTTTCGATATACTCTGAGGGATTAGATAGAATTGCAGGAAATGACGGATATATTCAATTCATTATTTCTCAAAATATTTCAGAAAAAGATTTTGAAGACATTAAGACGGGGTACCGTGAGCGCTCGAAAGGAGAAACCTTAACGCAAAGTGATAAACAGCGCTTAGGAAATTTGGCTTATTTAATCTCGCAAGGTAAAGCAGATGTGAAATTTGGCTTGGTAAAGAATGGATTGTTCCATACTAAGTGGGGCTTGTTTGAAGATAGACAAAGAGATGTTGTTTATTTTAATGGATCTCTAAATGAGACAGCAAATGCAATCGAGAATAATTTTGATTCATTTGATGTTGATTTCTCATGGGATGTAAGCGTCAATGTCCGCCAGCGTGTTGAGCAAAAAAAAGAAGAGTTTTCCCGTTTGTGGAATGATGATTATCCTGGTGTTCAAGTAGTTGATGCTACAGATATTATTTATCCTTTACTTCAAGAATTTGATATAGGTAGGATACAAAAGATACCAAATCCAAAGCAAAATTCAGTTATCTTTGATATGGATGAGAATCATTTCTTTTTTATCGATAAAAGCGATGAAGAAGTAACCTTAAAAAAAACATATAAAAATAAATTTAGTTTTTATGTAGATGAAGATAAGGGATATCCTTTTTTTAGAGGAGATTTAACATATCGGGAGATTGAAAAAATTATTGAGTTGGCTAATAAGCAGGCGATTAAACATCAATTTAACTTTATAGTCTCTTCACGAGTTGATAATTTTATTAATGCTCAGAAGTATTCAATTGAAGAATATCGGAAATCTGGATTGACACTAAAGAATCGAGATAATCGCTGGGAAGAAGAGTTTATAGAGTTTAAGAAAGTTGTTGAAGAGGAAGTTGCTCGTCCACTTAAGCCATTACAACTTCAATCTTCTATGTACATGCTCACTCAAAAAAGGGCTGCGAACTTTTCTGTTCCGGGAGCTGGAAAAACAGCTATGTTATTGGGTGTCTTTGCCTATCTAAACAGTAAGCAAAAAGGAGAGCCAATAAAGCGAATATTAGTTGTGAGTCCGATTAATGCATTTTTATCTTGGAAAGATGAATTTCAGTCAGTGTTTCAAGCAAAAAAAGAGCTTAGGGTACTTAGTATTCATGATCAGTCCATAAATGGTAATAAATATGCCTTTGAAGCTCAATGGTCAGCAGCTAATTTGATTTTAATTAACTATGAATCATTGCCTAAGTTTAAAGAGTCAATAATTAAATGCCTATCGAGTAATTCAGATACAATGCTAGTTTATGATGAAGTACACCGTGTAAAGGGTGTACAAGCAAAGCGTGCGATTGCTGCTTTAGAAATAGCGGACAAAGTAGATTATCGTTATGTTTTAACAGGAACACCTATCCCTAATGGATACTTAGATATTTATAACTTTTTGAATATTTTGTTTAAAAAGGAATATAGTTCTTATTTTGGATTTGAGCAAAACATGTTGAAAAATCCAGATGGATGGCAAGTTGAAGAGATTAATGAAAAATTAGCTCCATATTTTTGGAGGACTAGCAAGGAAGATTTAGGGGTTCCACCAGCCGATTTAGACAATATTATAAAGGTTTTTCCTTCTGAAGAACAACTTCGCCTTGCTGAAATAATTTATACTACAGCCCAAAATCCATTAGCAACCTTGATAAGAATGATTCAATTATCGACTAATCCAGAAATAATAAATCAAGCGATAAATTATAGCGATTTGGGATTTAGTGAATTTGACAGTGCTTATCAAGATTCTTATGACCAGATTAGCTCCAAGGTAAGAAAAGAGCTAGAGGATAGTATTCACGCTGCAGCCATTGGTGAGGTAAGCGAATGGGATTTAGCTAATGTAAACTCTCCTAAGTTTGATGCAGGAATAAAACTTGTAATTGATATAGTGAAAAAACATGGGAAAGTTGTAGTCTGGGGATTATTTGTTAACACTTTAAATAAGATTACTTGTGTATTAAATGGAAATGGAATTAATGCAAAAGTTATCTATGGTGCTACACCTCGTGATGAAAGGGAGGATATCATCAATACATTTAAAAAGAACACTCATGAAATACAGGTATTAGTATCTAACCCGAATACTCTAGGAGAGTCAGTATCCCTTCATACGATTGCTCATGATGCCATTTATTTTGAATATAATTATAATCTCACTTTTATGCTACAGTCTCGAGACCGAATTCATCGACTTGGTTTACCAGAAAATCAAAGAACGAGGTATTATTATTTAATGACAGTCAGTGATAGGGAGATTTATAATTTTATTGATCAAAAGATTTATGATAAATTAGCTGAAAAAGAAAAGAGAATGAAGGAAGCTATTGATAGTGATTATCTGGTTCCTGAGTTTGTTGATGATGAGATTGAGGAAATGAAGCGAATTATTGAATCTGAACGTCTGTTTTAATTGAAGTTGAAACGGCTAACAAAACTGAGGAGTTAAAAAGGAGTACCTCTCTAAGTTGTCAAAATAAGTACTCCCGCCGTCGCCATTTTAGAATTTCAATGACGTAAAAACCCTTGATATACAAGGGTTTTTTATTTTGCCTATGTTATATAGTTTGATTGAGTATCAAGCGGATGTAGTTAAAGTGTAGATGCTTAACTACTGTTTCAGTTCCTCATTCAAAACACTAAGAATATACGTGTTATTCAACCAAAAACTCTGTTTAGTCATAATGCGCCCATCTGGTAAGGCGTCTCCATAAACAGAGTTACTTCCGATGACTTCGCCAGTTTCAAATACGTAATAACGTTCTGTAGTATGCGGGCGAATATGAATGATACGATTATCACTTTTCTTTGGGAAATTGTTTTTTACTTCAAAGTTGATACCGTCTTTTTTGTATTTTTTATATAGTAAAGGGCCGTCTTGCGTTATTTTTTGAATACTTTCCCATCCTTCTCGTGCTTCTTCTAAATCTTCATAAGGCATATTCCAAAGTTGGCAGCCTTTTAACACGTAGTCATTCCCTAATTTTTTGTATACAACAAATAAATAACGTTTTGAACTTAAATCATTATAAAAAGAAGATTCTTCCCATTCTTCGTTTACCAGTTCATTAAATTTAAAAGAAGGGAATGAAATGCTTTCAACCATTTTTCCGTTCTCTTCAATTCGGATAGCCTTTACTTCAATATTTGCTTTAATAAACTCTTCAGCACAATTCGATTTTATACCCAACATGCGATAGGCTAATGAACTATAGAAATTTTTAGATCCTGGTATTACATTAAATTCGTTACTAAGTTGAGTGCTTGTTTTACCTTTATGTTCATTTATTGTATTAACAATTAGTGTTTCGAATGTTTGGCTGTCGGATTGATTTACATTAGCCAAGATAGACTCATATGTATTCAATTGATTAAGCACATATTTATTAAACATGTAGGTCATATAAGACTGTTTAAAGCAAAATGCTCGTTTTGGTGCTTTAATGTCAGGTGCGTAATATTCTTGTGGAACTAAGCTTTTACTAGCAGTAGATCCTTTTGTACATGCCCCTAAATACATCGTCTCACCTTCTGATAATTCATGAGCTCGACCTTCTCTTACTTTTGTAATTATTTTCTCATAATCTTGTTGAATGATTTTTAAATCTTCTTCAGGGGGAGAAAAAAGAGTTACAAAATTGATAGGGTAGTCAACTCTTTGTAAATCGCGATTCCTTAAGTAATGAATTAACAATGTTAAACGAAATTTGCTATATGCATGAGATTTAAAAAAGTCCTCTTCTATAGGCTTTGTGTAGCTAATCATTGTGATGACTAAACGTTCTCCTGCTGAATATCCTCCTTTTTTGCCAATTTCATAGGGAGCAACCTTTAGTTCTACTCCTGCTTTTGGAAAATCGGGCTCTTGATCGCTATTAATCTCATATTCAAAGTGGTACTTCTCAATTAGATGGCCCATTCCACCTTTATATCTTGGATTATTAACTTTTTCAATTGTTTCTTGTTTTAAAGATTCGTCGATTGCTGCGTTATTTATAACATCAAAAAATGTTTGACCGATTAGCAGTTCAGCGTGTTCTTTAATGCTTATTGGATTTGTATCATCATATTTCAAGATAGCATTACCCCCATAATTTAGGTTGTTTAATTAAATATAGCGTAAATACTTCAATAAAAATACAATAATTTAATCACTTAGAAAAACTTAAAAGTTGATCTTTTGGGCTACATGATTTATAATACGAATATGTAGAAAGGGAGTTCGTATTTTATGAATAAAAACCTAAATGTTGTGGAATTATTCGCAGGTGTTGGTGGTTTTCGTCTTGGTTTAGAAAAGGTAGACAAAGAATTTTTTCAAACAGTATGGGCCAATCAATGGGAGCCTTCTAAAAAGGCCCAGGATGCTTATGATTGTTATATAAGTCACTTTACTGAAGGTGAAGCAAGTAATGAGGATATTACAACTGTAGCTGATAGTAAGTTCAGTTCGTTACACATAGATTTATTAGTTGGTGGTTTTCCATGCCAGGACTACAGCGTGAGTCGTTCGTTAAATAATGAACAGGGCATAAACGGTAAAAAGGGCGTACTGTTTTGGGAGATTAAACGTGTACTTGAAAACAGTCATCCGAAGTATGTTTTACTTGAAAATGTAGATCGTCTGATTAAATCTCCATCGAAGCAGCGTGGACGAGATTTCGCCATTATGTTGGCCGTATTCCGCGATTTGGATTATATTGTTGAGTGGCGCGTTATTAATGCAAGTGAATATGGAAATGCACAACGTCGACGTAGAGTGTTCATTTTTGCATATAAAAAAAATCTTGGCTTTGCTCAGGAGCAGAAGAAGTTAGCTAAAGAAGATATTTTATTTAAAGAAGGTTTCTTTGCACGAACGTTTCCAGTGAATAGTGAACCATATCAAAATCGACGTGCATCTGTAGAATTGCCAAGAGATATTGTTGAGATATCGGATAATTTTTCATTTGGTTTCCATACAGCAGGTATTATGATTGAAGGTCATATTTATACTGTTCAACCGATACCAATTTTAAAGACTCCTATTCCATTAAAGGATATTTTGCTTCCAGAAGAACAGATTGATGAGGAATATTACTTAAATGAAGCAGCCATTGAAAAGTTTAGTTATTTACGTGGGCCTAAAAAAATTGAACGGACTTCCGCTGAAGGTCATAAATATATTTACTCCGAGGGTGGTATGTCGCCTACAGATGATTTAGAATTACCTGGACGAACTATGCTGACAAGCGAAGGTACTGTTAATCGTAGTTCACATATAGTTGAAGTTAATGGTCGAAAACGTTTCTTAACCCCGCTTGAATGCGAGCGTTTAAATGGCTTTGATGATAACTGGACGGAAGGCATGCCAAAACGAATGCGCTACTTCTGTATGGGGAATGCTCTTGTAGTTGATTTAATTACAGATATGGGTAAAAAGATTATGGAGATTGATTTACTAGAGCAAGAAAATGCTACGCAAATAACGTTAGGGATTTAATACACAGAGTTTACTCTGTGTATTTTTTATATTCTAAACCCCCTCACCCCACCAAATTTTATACCAACATACCAAAATCCCCCTAAAATACAAATAAAAAATTCTAAAAATTATGTTGATTCTTAACTTTTAGTTCTGTACAATGTAAAACAAGTCATCTAGATGTATAGATGACTTGGGGTGTGATGTACTCTCAATAATCCAAAGGAGGATGAGCATGAGTAAATATAATTCGTTGGTTCCGAAGTATGTTCAGATAGCAGATAGCTTGAGAGAAAAAGTAGATGAGATGTACAAGGACGGACAAGAAAAGTTTTCGAGTGATGATGAGTTAATCAAGATGTTTGATGTTTCGAGAATGACGATTCGTCAGGCGGTGCAAGTGCTTGTAGAGGAAGGTCTTTTAAAACGTGTCCAAGGGAAAGGGACCTTTATTGTGCGCAAGGAAAAGTTGAAGACTGATATTGCTAAATTAGATACTTTTTTTCGAGGTTGGTACTTAGAAAACTTTACTGTGCAGTTGCTCTATCGGGGTTGCGTCCCTTGCCCGCAAGGATTAGAAGATAAATTGGGGGTAGAGCCGGGAGAGGAAGTTTATCAAGTAAAGCGTTTACGTCTCTCAGAGGGAATCCCGATTGTTATCGATAACCGTTATCTTTTAAAAAAGTATGGGGAAGAAATTACGGATGAGGAATATGTGAAGTATTCTTTTTCTCATTTATTTTTAAATAAGTTTAAGATGGCGCTTACTGAAGGCGAAATTGAAATAGAAGCGGTGCTGGCTAATCAAGAGATTGCACATATTCTTGGTATTGCTGAAGGTGCACCGATCTTATATAGAAGTGTTGACTTAAAAGTAAAAAATGGCTGTGTTTTAACAGGTGCTTCTTCCTATCGTGGAGACATGTATAAATACAAATCATTATTAAGTTTAGACTAAAAAATTATCGGCTTTGAAAGCGCTTTATATGCATGTGACGACAAGGAGGAAATTATGTTTTATTCCATTTTAATTATTTTAGCAATTATTATTGCTATTTATATGGGTGAAAAACTTGATATAAATACTGGTTTAGTAGCTTTAGCATTAGCTTATTTAATTGGTTGTTTTGTGTTGGGGATGTCGATTAATGATTTATTGGCCACGTTCCCAACAAAATTATTTTTAGTTATTTTTACATTGGCGTTGTTTTTCAACTTCGCCGTAGTCAATGGGACTTTAGAAAAAATAGCTCAATTATTACTTTATCGATTTCAAAAGCAAACAAAATGGCTACCGTTAATTTTGTATTTTATTACAGCGTTAGTTTCAGGAATGGGTGCAGGTTTCTTTACTTCTGTGGCCGTGATGGGTGCTATTGCCATGGCATTGTGTAAATCATCAGGGATGAATAAATTAAATGCTTCATTCGCCGTATCATTAGGTTCTCTTTCAGGTGCGAATTTCATGTATAGTGCGCATGGGGTGCTGTTTAATTCTTTATTAAGTAACACGGCTGTTGCTGAACAGGCAGATTTATTAACAAGAGATATTTTTGTAGTATCATTTATTTATCCGATATTTATTATGTTGATTTTAATGTTTTTTGATAGAAAAAACAGTCAAATGACGGACTTGAATATAGAGAGACCAGAAGCTTTTACTAAAAATCAAAAAGTAAATATAGCTTTGATTATTCTTCTTATGGTATTTGTTCTAGGCGTACCAATGCTTTCTAAGTTTATGCCTGATAATGAAACGATTCAGTTTATTAATGGACGTACGGATATTACGTTATTAGCACTTGTATTTGCGATTGCTGCTTATATATTAAAATTAGCTGGGGACAAGCCGAAAGAAGTTATGGCGAGAATTCCTTGGAGTACGTTATGGCTTGTGTCTGGGGTTGGTATGTTAATTGACGTTGCAGTTGAAGCGGGGACAATCGATATGTTAGCTTCGATGATTAATAATATGCCGACGTTTATTGTGCCAGTTGCGGTAGCACTTATTGCGGGTGTGATGTCTATCTTTAGTAGTACGTTAGGTGTTGTTGCACCGCTTATGTTCCCGATGATTGCTGGTATAATCGATGCTACAGGTTATAGCGCTTCGTTAATTGCGGTAGCTATTATTATTGGTGCCCAATCGTCAGCATTAGCGCCATTCTCTACGGGCGGTAGTTTAATTCTTGGTAATAGTGGTTTAGGCGAAGAAGAGTCTAAGAAGTTTTATAATGATTTACTTTATAAAGCTACACCATTAGGTTTAGGCTTTGCTGTTGTGGCAACGTTGATTTTAATGTTTATATTGTAGGGGGTAGTTATGCAAAAAATATTCGATACGCATTTTCATATTATTGATCCGAAGTTTCCACTTGTAGAAAATCAAGGGTTTATTCCTGACTATTATACTATCGATGATTATTTACAGGAACTGAAGGAAATGTCGATTGAGTTAACAGGTGGCGCTGTTGTGTCAGGGTCATTTCAAGGCTATCATCAACAGTATTTTACAGAGGCTATTGCAGAGTTAGGTAATCGTTTTGTAGGGATCACACAGTTGCCGTTTGATACAAGCGATGAAGAAATTTTAAAGTTAAACGATGTTGGCATTAAGGGAATAAGATTTAATTTATACAGAGGATTATCTGCTTTGCCAAAAGATATTCGCGAGCTATCAGAGAGAGTCTATCATTTATGTAACTGGAAAACGGAGCTCTATTTGAATATGCAAACAGTGGATCAAGAATTAGAACAATTAATTTTTGCCTTACCAAAAGTGTCAATTGATCATCTTGGGATGCATAAATGTTCAGTGGATAAGTTGAAAAAAATCGTTCATGCCAATATTCCCATTCGTGTAACGGGCTTTGGTCGCGTGGGATATGAACGGGATGAAATACGTGAATTAATATCAACATTGTACAGCGAAAATCCAAGCAGTCTGATGTTTGGCAGTGATTTACCTTCAACGCGAGCAAAAGAGCGATTTTCCTACGATGATATTCAATTAATTAAAGAAACAGTAGGTAGCGAAGCGCAAGATCGAATTTTCTTTGAGAATGCGGAAAAATGGTATCTTGATAAATAACCTCGTGTTTAAGTGTAAACAAGTGACAGCACCCCAATTAAATTTTGGAGGTGCTGTTTTTTAAACACACATGTCACCTAACCTAAGCTATACTTATAGCTAAGCAAGCGAATGGAGCTGGATAATAAGTGTTAAAAAAACAAATCGAATCATTTATAAATGAGGAAGCGAATAGTCAATTAATCCATATAGAAAAGTCGTATGCTCAAAAGCATGCATTGTTACATGATGGTGCAATGGTGGAGACGATTTCTTTACAATTTCAGGTGATTGAACGTTGTCTGAAAGAAACGGAAGAATTAATAGCTGAAGAAACAGCTTCGTTTTTGACAAAGCCTGTGGATTATTTAAAAGAGCATGCCAATGAATTTATGTATGTTGCGTCTGAGCGCTTTAATGTAATTCGCGTGGATTCGTTTGCGCTTGAATTTGATGGGGCGTTTGGTGTCTATAGTGCGTTGTTTGGACTGCGATTGCAAAAGAAGTACAGTGAGTTTTTGCATTCGTATTTTAAAGCGCATTTGCACCATGACAAAATGACGTATAGTGCAGCATTTTCTGGAGAAGATGGCCTGTGGGAAATCAATCTTGCATTAGATGCGCTGGATGGATTTAGTGAGCAGCAGTCGTTTGACGAAGTGCTAGCACAATTATATTCCCTTGTATTTGTGCTTCTTGAGGAGCTTGAAGCGGCAGTCTCTTAGTGGAATCGCCAGTAAAATTAAGCAAATCGCCAGTAAACTGGGGTAATCGCCACTAAAAGTTTGTGAATCGCCACTAAAAATAGAAAAATCGCCACAAAAAGCCCATGAATCGCCAGTAAACCCGCCCGCGGAAAGCACCACCGTAGCGGACATCAACTGCATTGCAAAAAGTGTTAGATAGTCGGCGTTTTTTCGCTATGAATAGGAAGGAATGTATAGCTTCTCCCTACTTTTGCAGTAAAAAATAGAAGTGAATACTAGTTGATGGTAGCGAAGGCGGTGACTCCTGCTCAGAACAGCATACGATGTAAGACGCAACAAGTCCGCGCGTTAGCGAGGGTTGCGGCTTACGCTGTGCTTTAGAGGAATCGCTAGTAAAATTAAGCGAATCGCCAGCAAACATCGAGGAATCGCCACAAAAAGCATGCGAAACGCCAGTAAACTGGGGGTAATCGCCACTAAAAGTTTGTGAATCGCCAGCAAACCTAGAGGAATCGCCGCTAAAAGCCCATAAATCGCCAGTAAACCCGCGGAAAGCACCGGCGGTAGTGGACATCAAGTGCACAGCAAAAAATTTTATCTACTACTTTTTCTCTTTGTCCCAGCCTCATTTTTTATCCACTTCATACTAACAGCTGTTTCACACATCAAAGATTTTCATCTTAAAAGCTATTTTAAGAATAATGAAAGTAAAAGTACCATACCATTCTAAACAACAATCTGAAAAGGGAGGATTTAGGGTAGGGAGGCGCAACAATAGACAGTTAATTAAAAATAATTAGAAAAAAGTAAAGGGATATAGTATCATTGATATTAAAATGCACTCATTTTTTTTGGATTTTTAAAAAACTAACCAGTCAGTTTTGATTAAAAGGAGGATATTAAATGATACGAGTATTCTTGGAAAAGGTAAAAAGGTCAAAAGCATTTTACAGCATGAATAAATCATTTGTTTTCTTTGGAATTGCAGCACTACTTCTTTATATAACAAACCAGTTCTATATGCTAGGTCAAATAAACAAGTTGCTTGAAATAACGAATTCAACAGTGCTGTTAGCTAGTGTATTAATGGTTATGGTGATACCTAGATTAATAATTCTTCCGTTAGCGGGAATTTTAACAGATAAATATAATGAGAGGACTATCATGTTATTTGGATTTATAGGACTGACTTTATTGTTGGGGTCTATGGGAATTATCGAACAGATGGATCTTTTGTCATTAAAAGTATTAATGATTTATGCAGGTGTGTTTGGAGGAATTAGTGCAGTGATTTTACCTTCAACGTTCTCTATAATTCCGAAAGTTATCAATCAAGAGAATCTGCCAAAAGCTAATGCGGCTATTCAACTAATTAACCAATTAACCATTTTTATTGGGCCAGCAATCGCCGGTATCTTGTTAGGTTATATACAACTAAAATACTACTACATAATAATTAGTATCATGATGTTTTTATCAGTAATATTAATCTATTTTTGCAAATTTACACTGCCAAATCATGAAACTGAAAACTTTGAACAAATAGAAGAAAAGGCACAGCCTAATAAAGGTATTAAAGGTTACAAGATTATTTTTAGTACACCCATTTTGATAATATTATTATTGTTTACCGCCGTATTAAATTTAGGTGTTGCAGGTCCGCAACAAATAGGGCTACCTGTATTGATTGATAAAGAATTAAATTTAGGAACTAAGGAGTTGGGGTATTTATTATCGGTTTTAGGGTTGGGTTCTATTGTGGGATCAGCACTAATCGGTATTTTTAGTAAAAGAATGAATTTATTATTTTCATTATCCGTATTGGGAATAGTTTTCAGTTTATTGTGGACATTCATTGTAAGACCAGAACAATATATAATAATTTGTGTTTTGTTAGCTTTGTCTGGTATAGCAATAGGCAGTATTAATGTTATTTTTATTACTTTACTTCAACTCCATAGTCCACAGGAGATTTTAGGTAAAGTAATGAGTATACAATTAATGGGGTCAGTCGGTTTACAACCCCTGTCTTTTCTTATCTCAGGAATATTAATAGACAAATATAGCTTGCAAACTGCATTTTTATTAGGTGGATGTAGTATTTTTACTATTTCTCTCTTACTACTTTTTATGTTTGTAAAAGGTAAAAAAATAAAAAAGGAAAAGAAGGAAAAAACGTTGACTAATTTTTCTGAACAATGTTAATATTTTAATAGAAACGGAATAGTCAGTTTTTATTTATAATGTACAAATTAAGGGAGTTTCATATGCCTAAAATATCAGAAGATAAAAAGATTGAAAGAAAAAAGAAGATTTTAGCAGCCGCACTTAACGAATTTTCTGAAAAAGGATATTCTGCAACATCTGTAGATGACATTATTAATAGAGCAGATATAAGTAAAGGATTAATATATACGTATTTTAAAAGCAAAGAGGAAATATTCTTGCAACTAGCGGAGTATTGGGAAGAAATGACCGATCAAAGAAAAGTTTTAAATTTTGAGTTTCCTAAAGAATCTACTTTAACTGAAAAATTAATTACTGTTTGGGATGGTATTGTTGATACTTGGACTTTAGAAAATTTACAGTTTGCACGTATACAATTTGAATTTTGGTTTGAGTCCTCTAAAATACCTCAATTAAAAGAAATAATGAAGAAAAAATCAAGTACCAGCTTTAATATAATTGAAAACGTCATTATTGAACATATCCCAACAATAGATAGAAATTTGCTTAATGCTTTTGTTAGGCTTTGGTGGTCACAAGTAGATGGTTTAGTACTTTATTTTGTAAGTCATTCAACGTTACCTGAACCTAAGGAAATGGAAAAGATAAGAGGGATTATTGAGAAGATGTGTGAAATCCTAGAATAATTAATTTTTCAGGCTTCGAATGTGTCAAGTAGATATTCTAGATAATGTCTTACCTGTTCTTGATACGCCGTGGTCATATCAAAGAATAGAGCAAGTTAATTCGTCTATAGTTGAGTCATTAAAAAAGCTTAATAATAGCGAATTCGATAAGTATTCTAATCTTATCAAAATATTAAGTAATGTATTACAAAAAGAACCCACCATAGATGATATCAACAAGAGTATTGATATGTTGGAAAATCTAAATATTGATGCAAATCCTAAAATACATTTGTATAGCTTTTTATTAGCGATGAAAGAAGAGTGGGTAATGGCTGAAAATGTTTTAAATGATAGCAAATTAACTATTCATATATAATGGTTTATTGGCAGATTCAGATCAACGAGTTGTAGGGAATATTAAATTAGATACAGACAACCCATAACATTAATACCGAACGTTCAAATGCTGATTGCTATAGTACTAAATACTTTTATTAGTGAATTTGTTTGAATCGGCTTTACCCAAACAAATAAAGCAGTCAAGAAATGTCCAACAAGGTTTTATAAAGATCTTGTTGGACATTTTTTATTCCTATCTTGTAAAAAAACTAAGAAACGGTCTCCTCAACAACGACCATTTCCTGCGCAATAACTGCCGGAGCGGGTGCCTTCTTCGCCTTCGGTATTAAGAAGCATAACAACAGAATGGTAGCGAACAATGCCATCGCAATATAGGCGATGGAATGGACAGCGGATGTAAGACCAGCTGCATTTGCTGTTGAATAGATGGACTCAAATGATACGCCCAATGAAGAAAGCTGTTCGGCTAAAGCACTGTTTTCAACGGTGCCGGTTTGACCTGCTGCAAGTAGTGCAGCAGAATGTTCGCTTGCAATGCCGGCTTCGGTTGCGGAAGCGAGTAATGTTTCTTTAAATGCTGCGTCTTTAAAAATGGAGAATAGCACAATACCTGAAACAGAGCCTAGTGGTGTGCCGAAATCTCGGATAAATGAGAAGAGGCCTGCACCTGCTGCTAGTTTTTCTTTTGGTACTTCGTTTAAGGCAAATTTCATTAAGATTGGTGTGTTGGCTCCGGATACGAAACCAAGACAAACCGCTAATGCCGCAATAATATTAAATGGCATGGAAGCGTCAAGCATTGTAAAGATAAACATAATAATTATTGGGATAAAGAAAATCGCAATTAAAATAGAGCGGCCGTTGATTTTATCTGATAAGCGTCCAACGATTAAGCCACCGATCGATGAGGCGCCGTATAGGAACATGTAAAATAGTCCTGTTTGGGAGGCGTCTCCACCTGGACGTGATGTAATAAAGAAATTCATGCAATAAATAAATAGCATAAAGGTTGCGACGATAAGTAAGTTAATGCCGACTGCCATACTAAACCGTTTAATTTTTAATAAAGATAGTTCGACTAGTGGATTGTGAATGCGGTTTTCGCAAATCCATAACAGTGTAAGTGCCGCTACCCCGACAATTAACGTAATAATTGCATACGGTGAAAAGAAGCCGAACGTTTTGCCGATTGTAGACACGGACAACAGTGTGGCTGATGTAACAAAGATAAGAATAAGACCGATGAAATCAAAAGATGTTTGTTTTTCTCCCTTTGATTCTTCCACGAAAATTAGGACAACAATTAAGCCAAGTACAGCCAATATAGCACTTAACCAATAAGTGATTTGCCAGCCATATTGTAAAATTAAATAGCCGGCAATGGCAGCACCTGACATGGCAGCGATAGCTTGTACAGATGAAAAAATGCCTGAGGCCATACCGCGTTTTTCTGCTGGAAAAATAACGCCGATATAGGCAATCGCTATAGGCAAGATAAAACCAACTGCTATTCCTTGAAATACCCGCGCAATAAGAAATACTGTGAAATCTGGCGCTATCGCAGCGGCAACTTCAGAAATAGCGAAAATAACCATGCCGATAATCAACATCTTTTTTCGACCGTATTGATCGGCTAAGCGACCAACAATCGGATACAGTGTAGCGGAAGCAACGTAAAATGTCAGTAAAATTAAACCGGCTAAATAGGTTGGTAGTTCAAAATGTTGTGAAATAACCGGAATTGCCGGTGCTTGAAAGGCCATTGCCTCAATTGCTACAAATGCCCCAAAAACTAATGCTAAAAATTGAACCCATTGTGAACGTGTTACCTTTGCATCTTGTGGTTTGCTTTCTGTACTTGCCATTTGTCATCATCCCCCTTAATCATAATCAAGCGTTAATAATCCAATGCATCTCCTTCTTCTTGAATTTATTAAGCCTCATTATAAGAGATATAATTTTCGCATTTCAATCCACAAAATCAATGAAAATGTCGTAAAACCAACAATGTCTTGCACTTTGATGGTTTTTTACTAGCGTTTCGACAAGATTCGATGTTTAGCGATTGAATTACTGACAAAGCATGTTGCATTCGAAAAGTTTTGTCGTTTCTTGCGCAATAAATTGTGCGGAATATTGATAGTAGGTTTCCACACTCCAATGATAAATCATGCCCGTAATGACGGAGGCATAATAGGTGGCAGCAATTTGTGGTGCTGGCATTTTGTCTTGTACTAACGCGATAAATTGGTTGTAGATTTCCGAAGAAAGTCTTTTCATAAATGAGTCGCTAAACGTTAAAAAGGTGTGAAATGCCACATAGTGCTGTTCGACATAGCTAAAAATGGCCTGTTGTACACGGTATTGAAAGAAGAAATTGGGCGTAGGCTCTGCATGTTGAACTAAAATGCCGCAAATATCTTCAATAAAATCTAAGACGATTTGATTTTGTAAGTGTTCTTTCGTTTGAAAGTGCATGTAAAAAGTAGAGCGATTAATATTGCAACGGGCGACGATTTCTGTAATTGAAATAACGGTAGAGCCTCTTTCTTGAACTAAAGCAATATACGTTTGCTTAATTAAGTTACGAGAATGCTGTGCACGACGGTCTTTTTTTACTTTCATCCAAACACCCCACAATTTTTATTTTCCATTTTAAAGAAAAAATTTTTTGAAGAATTATTGCTATATTCGAAATTATATATTATCATAATCGAAATGACTATAAGATTCTGAATATTCAATAAAGGGAGTGGTGAAATGAATGCATATTTATTGTTGTCAATTGCCTCAAGTATTGCACCTGAGCAAGAAATTTTAACTTTTTTTAATAAGCGTTTAAATTATGCGCAACTTACCGAACGAGTAGGTGCATTGGCGAGTCGAATGGCAGCAGATGGTATTGGGCATGGTGATCGCGTAGGCATTATTTCCACAAATAGCCCTGAAGTGGTAGAAAGTTTTTTTGCGGCATTTCAACTAGGGGCAACGATTGTACCGATTAACTATCGTGCGAAGCCGGAAGAGTTGGCTTATATGATACGAGATAGCGAGATTAAAGTACTGCTTATCGAAGGGCGTTATGTTAGCTCCATTGCTAACTTTTTAAAAGATCCGCTATGCACGATTGAACAAACGATCGTTATTGGCGATGATGCACAAGGTTACGAATTGTATGAATCGTATATTGCCGACAATGAGCCAATGTTTGATTTTGCAGAGGTGGATGACGATGATATTGCGATTTTACTTTATACGAGTGGGACAACGAGCTTGCCAAAAGGGGTCATGCTTACATATAGCCAGCTAACGAATTATGTGATGGGGCATACCGAAGCGGCAACTGGTTTGCCGAATGGCGCATCGTTAACATGTGTGCCGAATTACCATGTCGCAGGGGCAACGAGTATTTGTAACTGTATTTATGGTGGGCGTCGCATCGTTTTAATTCGCCAGTTTGAGGCAGATACATGGCTAGATACACTTGAGCAAGAGCAAGTGACACATGCCTTTTTAGTGCCGACGATGTTAAAGCGAATTATCGATCATCCACGCTTTGACCAAACGGATTTCTCAAGTTTACAAAGTTTATCCTATGGTGCGGCACCGATGCCGTTCCCAATTATTCGGCAGGCAATTGACATGTTCCCATTATCCGTTGATTTTGCCAATGCTTTCGGTATGACGGAAACGACATCAACAGTAGCTGTGTTAGGGCCGGATGACCATAAGCTTGTAGGGACGCCGGAAGAAATTGAACGCAAAATTGAACGTTTACATTCGGTAGGTAAGCCATTGCCCAATGTCGACATTAAAATACTCGATGATGTGAATAATGAGTTACCTCCTAATGAAATTGGCAACGTTTACATTAAAACGGCAAAGGCGATGAAAGGCTACTGGAATCGTCCAGAAGAATCGCAAGAAACTTTGGTTGAAGGCTGGATTAACACAAAAGACATGGGCTATTTAGATGAGGATGGCTATTTATTTTTAAAAGGTCGTAACTCAGACATGATTATTCGTGGCGGTGAAAATATTGCACCACAAGAAATTGAAAATGTACTGATTGCCCATCCAGAAATATCAGATGCGGCGGTCATTGGCGTACCGAGTATGGAATGGGGCGAGGAAATTTTAGCGGTCATTATTCCAAACAATATGGATGCAACGCCTGCTATTGAGGAGATTACGGCCTATTGCCGCGAGCGACTTGCTAGTTTTAAATGTCCTAGAATTATAGAATTTGCAACGGAATTACCACGTACATCATCAGGCAAGTTATTAAAGCGTGATTTACGTGAGCAATATACTACTAACTTAGTGGAATAACAATAGAAAGGTGATGGAGTAGATGAAATTTGAATTAACGGAAAAACAAGAGTTGTTGCGTAAAACCATTCGTGAGTATTTAGCGGAGCAAATCACAGATGAGTTAATCGAGGAATTGAAAGTAACACCTGAAGGGGGACCTATTT
The DNA here is from genome assembly GCF_046245175.1 of Lysinibacillus sp. 38-6. Taxonomy (GTDB): domain Bacteria; phylum Bacillota; class Bacilli; order Bacillales_A; family Planococcaceae; genus Lysinibacillus. Next base: position 2,440,430 of record NZ_CP176417.1, on the reverse strand, counting down.
GGAAGGCGTACATTCAAAAGCTAGGTGAAGATGGCTGGCTAGGTGTTGGTTGGCCAAAGGAATATGGTGGGCAAGGGCTGACACCACTTGAGCAATATATTTTCATTGAGGAGATCGATCGTACGGGTGTCAATATTCCATTTATTACGCTGGAAACGGTCGGCCCAATGTTAATGAAACTAGGGACGGAAGAGCAAAAGAATTATTTTTTACCAAAAATATTAAAAGGTGAAGTAGAGATTGCGATTGGTTATTCCGAGCCACAGGCAGGAACGGACTTAGCAGCATTAGAAACATCGGCTGTGCGTGATGGTGATGACTATGTCATAAACGGACAAAAGATTTTTACAACAAACGCGCATATTGCGGATTATATCTGGTTGGCAGCACGTACGGATACAACGGTGCCAAAGCATAAGGGAATTTCGATTTTCTTAGTGCCAACGACAGACCCGGGGTTTTCTGTTACACCCATGGCATTGATGGGTGAAGAAACGAATGTTACGTACTATGAAAATGTGCGTGTACCGGCTTCGGCGCTTGTTGGTGAAGAAAATAAAGGCTGGCAATACATTACGTCACAGCTTTCGCTTGAACGTTTAATGCTTTCTACTTATGCACGGATGGAGCGTATGGTGGAAGAAACGTTAGCCTTTGCACAAGAAGCAGTGATTGATGGTGAACGTGTCATTGATCGTCCATGGGTGAAAGAACATTTTGCCCAGATGAAGATGAATTTAGAAGTGTTGCGTTTATTGAATTACCGTGCGGCATGGGGCCATGACAATGAGCAAGTGGCGCCGTTTAGACCGTCGATGAATAAAGTATTTGCGGCTGAAATGAATCAGCGTGTCTTTGATTCTTGCATGCATATTATGGGGCTGTTCGGGCAAGTACGAGATGGCTCTGACTGGGCAATCGCGAACGGTGATGCAGAAAATTATGCGAAGAAACGCCTTGTGTTCTTATTTGGCGGCGGTGCCAATGATGTACAACGTGATTTAGTTGCGCGTTTTGGTTTAGGCTTACGCCGTGCTTAATACAAAGGAGGGGATGAAGACATGTCATTAACAACGGAAATGTTACAATCGCTAGTCGGTATTGAATCAGAGGTGACAAAAGGTACTGATGAAGTATGCCGCCCGATGATTCGCCATTATTGTGAGGTGATGGAAGATGCCAATCCACTCTATCACGATGACGCTTATGCAAAGCAATCACGCTATGGAGAAATTATCGCACCACCAACGCAAGTGCAAGTGTATACGATGAATCCGCTATGGCCCAAAGTAGAACGCGAAAAAAATTCAATGGAAAATTTGGTCGATTTATTAAAATCACACGGCTATTCTTCTATTGTTGCGACAGCACAAGAACAAGAATATTTTGAGCCGATGAAAATTGGCGATGAGATTAGTTACACATTGTCCGTCAAAGAAATTTCGCCGTTAAAGCAAACGGCTCGTGGTCCAGGTTACTTCTCGACGTTTTTATATACATTTATTAACCAGCGCAATGAGGTTGTTTGTAAGCAATCATTTACGATTTTATCGTATCAAGCGCAAGTACAAGAGTAGGAGGAATGGGAATGACAACGACGACATATGCAAGCATTACGTGGAATTCGATTGAAGTCGGAACAGAATTGCCTACTACTTCGAGGGAGGTAACGGCAGCATTAGTTGTGGGCGGTGCGATTGCAGCGACACATGATTATGAAAACGTTCATCACGATCATGTGGCAGCAAAGGCGGCTGGTGCGGACGATGTCTTTATGAATATTTTAACGACGAACGGTCTTGTTGGTAAGTACTTAACTGATTGGGCAGGGCCTGAAAGTACGTTGAAAAAAATTGTCTTGAAATTGGCGGTTCCAAACTATCCGAATGATACGCTCGTTTTTAGCGGTCATGTCAAAAACAAGTATGAGGACAATAATGAATGTCTAGTAGAGATAGAGTTTGTCGGTAAAAACAATCTAGGCTATCACGCATTAGGAGCAGGCGTCTTAGCATTACCAAGGGGGTAAACGTGTGGAAACAATTCACGGGAAAGCAGCAATTGTAGGCATTGGACAAACAGAATTTAGTCAAAACTGCGGACGCACAGAATTAAGAATGGCACTTGAAGCAATTCTAGCGGCTGTTGAGGATGCAGGATTAGATATTAAAGAAATCGATGGCATGGTCAATTATACGATGGATAGTGCCGCTCAAATTGATATTGTACGTGCACTGGGCATTCCAAACTTAAGTTACTTCAACCAAATTCCATATGGTGGTGGTGCAAGTTGTGGAACGATTGCTAGTGCCGCGGCAGCTGTCGCATCGGGAATGGCGAACTATGTAGTTTGTGTACGTTCCATTCGTGATGCATCTGGCCCGATGCGTTACGGCGATTTCGAGCCAACGCGTGTCAGTGGCGATTTGCATATGGGCATGTATCATCCATATGGCTTATTAACACCCGTGTCATGGGTGGCGATGTTTGCCAACCGTTACATTCATGAATATGGCATAAAAGATGGACAGTTAGCATGGGCACCGCTAGTTAATCGTGAAAATGCAAACCGCAATCCGAATGCCATTTTTCATGATCGCAAAATGACGATGGAAGAATATTTGCAATCGCCGATTAACGTGGAGCCATTGCGTCGTCACGATTGCTGTTTAAGTACTGACGGTGCAGTTGCTGTTATTGTCACAACGCCAGAGCGTGCCAAAGCATTAAAGCAAAAGCCGGCGCTAATAGCGGGCGTGAGCCAAGGGATGTCGACGAATGGTGAAGTGATGACGAGTTACTACCGCGATGAAATTACGTTTTTGCATGAAGTAGAAGCATACGGTAAAAAATTATTCCAACAAGCTGGCATTACGCCACAAGACATTGATGTGGCGCAATTTTACGATGCGTTTAGTCCGTTAATTCCGATGCAACTAGAAGCACTTGGCTTTGTCGGTCGAGGTGAGGGGGTTGCCTATTGCGAAGGCGGCACGCGCATTAATCGTTACGGTGAGTTACCGATTAATACAGCAGGTGGCTTAATGTCGGAAGGCTATTTACATGGGATGAATTTAATTACCGAAGGTGTGCGACAAATTCGTGGTACATCTACAACACAAATTGACAATGTGGAACATGTGCTTGTTACAGGTGGTTTAGGTGTACCGACAAGTGGACTTATTTTAAGGAAGGGGTAAAACGATATGGTGCAATATACGGGTATTGGCACACCAAAGCCAAATATGAATGAAGATACGGAAATGTTTTGGCAAAAGCTTCAGGAAACAAAGAAACTGCATTTTCAACAATGCGCTAAATGCGGTACGGTGTTACATCCACCGCGTCCGGCTTGTTATAACTGTCACAGCTTTGAATTGGAATGGCAAGAGGCACCAACTAAAGGAACGATCTATTCGTATGTAGTGTATCATCGTTCGGTACATCCAGGCTTTCAAACACCGTATGAAGTGGTGTTAGTTGAATTAGAAAATGGGGCAAGAATCGTCGGCAATATGCTCGATGCTGCGCCTGAAGATATTGCGATCGGAATGCCTGTAGAAGTAGTCGTGGACGATCAAGTCTATGAAGATGTATCGCTTATAAAATTTAAAAAATTATAAGGAGGGTTCGCCATGGATTTTCATTTAAATGATGTACAAAAAGAGTTTAAGCAAACGGCACGGAAGTTTTTTAAAGAGAAGTGTGGGCTGGAGGAATTACGCGCATTTGAAAATAATCCTCACCATTATTCTGAAAAGCTTTATAACGAATTAGTGGAGCTTGGTTTTGTCGGTCTGATTGTGCCGGAGCAATATGGTGGTTTTGGCGGAGATTTTTTAGATTTAGCAATTGTGATGGAGGAAGCAGGTTGGGCTTTATTCCAAGGGCCATTTTTATCCACAATCGTTAGTGGTGTGATGCCAGTACTGACGCATGGCACAGAGCAACAAAAAGAAGGTTTACTACCGGCCATTGCAAGTGGTGAACAGAAGGTGAGTTATGCGATCGCAGAGCCACAAGCTCATCACAAATTAGAGCATCTGACACTTGAAGCAGTGCCTAATGGATCTCACTATGTGTTAAACGGCACGAAGTTATTTGTCCCATTTGCACAGTCAGTGGAGAAATTATTGGTCGTAGCGCGTACTAATCAAAGTGCTGTTGGTTCAGTAGAAGGGTTGACGGTGTTCCTTGTCGATACGGCTACAACAGGTATTGAAGTGAAAGCGATTCCTACCATTAGTGCGGACGGTTTATGTGAAGTGCAGTTTAATCATGTGGAAGTTTCGGCTGCGCATATTATCGGCAATGTGGATGAGGGATACTGTGTTGCGAATGACATGCTCAATTTTGCCACTGCATTAAAATCGATTGAAATGACAGGTGTACTTAGTCGAGCTGTTGATATTACAGCGGATTATGTGAAAGAGCGTCAACAATTTAATGTGCCAATTGGGTCGTTCCAATCTGTGCAACATCGTATGTCGGATATGTTAACAATTGTAGAAGGTGGTCGTCTAGCAGCCTTCCATGCTTTTTCAAGATTAATAGAAGGCAAAGATGCAAACACCGAAGTAGCGATTGCTAAAGCTTGGTTAAGCCAAGAAGGGCAAAAAGTCGTGACAGGTGCCCATCAATTGCACGGTGGCATGGGCATTGACTATGACTATCCACTACAGTTTTGCTTCCGACGTTTTAAAGGACAACAACTGGAATTTGGCTCTTCAGAAGTGCATTTGCGCAATCTAGGTGAATGGTTAGCCGTAAAGCCAGAACAACCAACAAAAGTATCGACTATGTAAGGGGGCTATGCGATGACAACAGCAGCGTTAACACATCTGAAGGTACTGGACTTATCTTGGCATATTGCAGGACCGTATTGTACAAAAATCTTGGCGGATTATGGAGCGGAAGTCATTAAGGTGGAACGTCCAGTCACAGGTGATCCGTCGCGCTCAGTTGGTCCGTTTAAAAATAATGAAGAAAATATCAATGCAAGCGGTCTATTTGCTTATTTAAATAATAATAAACAAAGTATTACAGTCGATTTAAAATCTGCACGAGGTGTAGAGATCATCAAGCAACTAGTAAAAAATATGGATGTGCTTGTTGAAAACTTTGCGCCGGGTGTGATGCAGCGACTCGGCTTAGATTACGATACGTTAAAGGCCATCAATCCTAAGCTTGTGATGGTATCGATTACAAACTTTGGGCAAGAGGGAGAATTTGCGCATTATAAGGCGACGGAAATTATTACGCAGGCAATGAGCGGTTTTTTATCGTCCATTGGTGCGCCGGATCGAGAGCCAATACGTGCCGCGGGACAATTGCGCATTTTAGAGTATGTCACAGGTACATTTGCCGCCTCGTCCGCCCTTGCGGCAATACGAGGTGCACGTGAAACGGGACTAGGTGCGTATTTAGATATAGCTATTGCGGAAACGGGCTTATTGCAACGTTCCTACCCAACTGTACAAAACTCTTATCCGACAAGTGCCTTTAAGTATGATGGACGTTATGTCATGCTACCAGGCATTGAACAATGTAAGGATGGGCATGTCGGTATCAGTGTGCTGACAGGTCAACATTGGCAAGGCTTCTGCTTTATGATTGAAGCCTATGATTGGGTGGAAGATGAGCGTTTTACAACATTACCCCAACGCTTGCTTCATAAAGATATTTTCCAAGAGCGTCTTGATGCCTTTTTACAGCAACATACGACCGAAGAAGTGCTAGCACTAGGCAAAGAGTGGCGTGTACCCGTAACGCTTGTACCAACTTTTGAAGACTTACTTTCTTTAGATCAATATGTAGCGCGTGAATTTTTCGTCGAGGTCAATCATCCGGAACTCGGGCTCATGAAGCAACCTGGTGCACCATTCCGCATGTCGAAAACCCCTTGGTCAATTCGTTCAAGTGCCCCAATGCTAGGTGAGCATAATGAAACAACATTAAAAGCATTTTATGATAAAAGCACACAAATCTAGAAAGGGTGAATTTAGATGAATCAACCATTAAAGGGAGTACGAATTTTAGATTTGTCGATGTGGTGGTCTGGCCCGATGTGTACTTCTTATCTCGGTGCACTTGGAGCGGAAATCATAAAGTTGGAATCCGTACAAGCGCCGGATGGCTTCCGCTTTACGTTATCAACCCCGAGAGAAAATTGGTGGGAATTTGGACCGCAATTTAACTCTGCCAATCACAATAAACGTGGTGCAACGCTTAATTTACTAGATGAAGAGGGCAAAGCATACTTTAAAAAAGTGTTGGAAAAATGCGATATCGTTATTGAAAATTATACGCCGCGTGTAATGGAAAACTTTCAATTAACGTATGACGTACTCACGCAGTATAAAAAAGATTTAATCATGCTCTCGATGCCAGCTTACGGCAAAACAGGGCCATATCGTGACCAACCTGGCTTTGCCTATACATTTGAAATGTTATCAGGCATTGCTCAGCTCAATGGCTATCAGGATGGTAAACCGATGACCGTACTGGGTGTCGCAGATGTACTAGCAGGATTTCATGCGGCGGCTGCCTTGTTAATTGCACTCGAACATCGCGATCGGACAGGTGAAGGACAAGAAATTGAACTGGCCCAAAACGAAGGCTGTGTTAATTATATGGGTGCACCGATTGCGGACTTTATTTTGAACGGTGAAAATTGGGGCCGTGTAGGGAATCGCCAACCAGGCATTGCCCCGCAAGGTGTCTATCGTGCACAAGGCAAAGATAGCTGGGTAGCGATTTCCATCACTTCAGATGAAGAGTGGCACAGCTTATGCCAAGTAATAAATGAGCCAGCGCTATTAAACGATGAGCGTTTCAAAACCGTCGAAGGGCGTATTGCGGCACATGATGAAATCGATGCCATTATTTCGCAGTGGACACAGCAAGATAGCCATCATGCTATTGCTTCACGCCTCCAAAAAGTTGGTGTGCCAGCAGGTCCAGTGTTGGAAGTACATGAAATGGAGCATGATCCATTTTTGAAAAATATGTATCAAGAAGTAACGAGGGACTATGTAGGGACACATTTATATCCGTCATGGCCAATTAAATGGAACAATGAACGTGTGTTACATAAAGCACCCGCACCATTACTTGGTCAGGATAATGAATATGTGTTTAAGGAGTTATTACAACTGTCAGATGACGAGTATACTAGCTTGCTAGAAAAGAATATTATCGGAGATAAAATGCTTCGTTAAAGTGAGGGATGTACATGACGATTAAAATCGGAACGAAATTGCAATGCCCAACATGTCAAAGTGAATTTATTATGATGAAAATTGGTGAAGGTCAAATCACTTGCTGTGGGCAGAAAATCAGTGAGAAAAAGTAAGGAGTGATGTACGATGGCGAATCAATTAGGAAAACGTTTAGAATGCTTGCAATGCGGAAGTGAAGTAATGTGCATCAAATCTGGTGAAGGGTCTGTTCAATGCTGTAATCAAAATATGCAGGTCAAAAAGCCAGTGGCATTACCTACAGCAGACTAAGTTAGGAGGTCGTGTTATGACGCAGCAAACACTGAAGGGCTGTAGAATATTAGAACTTTCCACAACGCTTGCCACCAGTTTTGCTGCTGACTTATTACGACAGCAAGGAGCGTACGTAGAAAAAGTATGTCTGCACCAAACTTTCTTTTGTGATGCACAGAAGGAACTGACATCATCGATCGCAAAAAGTGAATGGGATATTGTACTAACGGACGACCTGCAGTGGAAGTCTGCATGTTTTCCGCAAGCCGTCACAGTATTCATTGACTTTCAAGCTTTTCAAACAGGCGATGAGCGTGAACTACAAGTAAAAGCAGGCTGGCTAAAGAAAAGTGAGCAAGAATCATCCCCATCTATTGCCATCGGAGGTTTCCCCGCCTCCTTATTAGTGGCGGCTCACATTGCCTTTCTCACGGTTTGTCAGTTACTTGAAGGGCGGCGCAATTCCACAGTGGTGGTTCATGTAGCCTCTATTTTAGCGAGTGCACTACATGGTCGACTGTTTACGATGGAAGAGCAAGAAATTGTGCCGATGATGCTTGTTCCTACAGCGGATGGTCAGCTGTTCATTGGTGCTCCAAGTGATGAACAATGGGCATTTTTAACAAGTTGGGCCGAATTAGATGTGCCACCTTGTCCGACACAATCGGAAAGAAGGTTACAAAAAAGCGCTATTAACAAAGCGTTAAGTAATTGGAGTGCTAGCCAATTACGTCAGGAGCTTATGATGCTCGGACAAACGTTTCGATTACCTTTTGCGAGTGTCCAATCGCATGAGGAAGTATTAAAATGTCCCCAACATAAAAGTAGAGGTTTTATTCAACAACAACGCATTATCCGTTCCCCATGGATGATGTCAAAAGGGCTGGCTGCAAACCAGTCCTTTTCTTTTACTAGTTTTAAGGAGTTACAAATTGTTGATTTCACAGCGATGTGGGCGGGTCCTTATTGCACGCGATTATTTGCAGATTTAGGTGCAACTGTCATAAAAATCGAAGCGCCCCATCGGCCAGATGGCGTGCGGGGACAGTCAGGTTCGACACCTTTTTTTGAGGAGCTGAATCGCAATAAACAATCCGTCGTATTAGATTTGAATACGGAAGAAGATAAAGAGATATTATTGAAGCTTGTGGAAGGTAGCCATATCGTGGTGAATAATTTTAGTCCGCGTGTAATGGGTAATTTTGGTTTAACGGATGATGTGCTCCAGCGACACAATGCGTCCATTATTCATGCAGCATTATCTGCATTTGGTCAAACTGGCCCTTATCGTGATTATGTAGGGTATGGGTCGACATTGGAATCAATGGGTGGCATCGTAGCACAAACAGTCGATCATACGGGGACACCTGTTCTGCCTCTATTTTCTATAAGTGATATGACAGCGGGTGTAATGGGTGCATTGGCTATTGCCCTTGCTTTGTATGATCAAACAACAACGAATGCAGCCTATAAAATTGACGTCTCGCAATATGAAGTAGCGACGATGATCGCATCGGTTCCTTATGAGCACACAGCTGTCCAACCAGTGATTTTATGTGATGACAATATAATAGAAGAAACACCAAATTGGTGGCAAGCAGAGGAAGAAACGATACGAAGAGTACGGGCCCCTTATTTTGGTGAGCATACAGCTTATTACAAGACAAACTACGCGAATGAAAAGAGGGATGGATGATGAATTATCAATTTATCAAAATGACACAGCAGCAAGGCATTGCCTACATACAGTTAGTCGACAATGCAACTCAAAATGAATGGCATGCACCTTTTATTCAAGAGTTACGTGATGTCGCCATTCATTTACGAGATGCAACGGACATAAAAGTAGTAATTGTCGGTTCGACTGCCGATAACTTTTCCGTTGGCACTAGACTTCCTGCATCGATAGAGGATGAACTACCGCAACAATATCAAACGGTATATCTTGCGACTGAAGCGCTTGAACTATGGGCGAAGCTTCCTTATCCAATTATTATGGCGATTCATGGGCAATGTACATCATTAGCTTTTAGTTTTGCTTGTCTTGCCGATATTCGCATGATTGCAGATGATGTGCAATTTGCAGTGCCAGAATTAGCATACGGCTTAGTGCCGGCAGGGGGCATTACACAGCGCTTGCCAAGGTTAATTGGGAAAGGTGCAGCAATGCATGTTTTACTTGGTCAGTCTACAGTCAGTGCGGAGGATGCGATGGCGCTAGGTTTAGCGACGCTACAAGTAACGCGGGAGGAATTGTGGAATGCGGCTTGTGCAGAGGCAGTGCACTTAAGCGAGCTGTCTACTTTATCATTGCAATATACGAAGGAATGTTTATATCGTGGCAGTGAGCTACCGTTTGAACAGGGATTACGTTTAGAGTTAGATGTCTATTTATTATTACAAACTTCGCGTGATCGTATGGAAGGTGTGCAAGCCTTTTTAGAGAAGCGCAAGCCACATTTTGTTGGGGAATAGGAGGAGCGTAGATGGAATCAATTGTATTATTCGAGCGACAGCAAAATATAGCGATTATTACTTTAAACAATCCTGAAAAATTAAATGCCGTTAGTGTGGCAATGCGTGACGCTCTGTATGAACATATTTTAGCAGTCCAAGCTGACCCTACAATCGATGGCGTGATTTTAAAAGGGAATGGGAAAGGATTTTGTGCCGGTGCAGATTTAAAAGAATTTGGCACAGTGCCATCGGTTATTGAAAAACGGAAAATTCGAATTCAGCATGATATTTGGGAGGAATTCCGTCGCTGTCCAAAGCCGATTGCAGCTATTTTGCATGGTTTTGCAGTTGGCTCAGGCATTGAGATGGCGATGATTTGTGATTTTCGTTTTGCTGCACCTAAAACAAAAATTTCTTTGCCGGAATGTGCACTCGGTATGTTACCAGCCGCTGGGGGGACACAAAGCCTGCCCCGCTTAATGCGTCATGGTTGGGCAATGGATTTTGCGATGAAAGGTTATTATTTATCAGCACAGGAAGCGAAAGCTCGTCAAATTGTCACAGATATTTTTGAAGAAGAGCAGTTATTTGAGGAAGTGTACCGTTTTATGCAGCGTATTACAATGTATCCGAAGGTCGCACAGCAAATTAAACGCTTAGTGACTAGTGGGTTGGATCGTTCATTAGAACAAGGGCTTGCATTTGAACAAACCCTTGTAAAGGAAAATTATATGCAACATGTTTTGGCAAATGGCTAGTGTTGTATGTCGAGGAAGTCTTGTGTGATTTTTGCTGTGTATTCTTGGACGATTGCTTCCATCTGTTTTTTAATGTTCTCATGATAACGGGAAAGGGGAAGGAGAATCGTTAGTGCAGCAAGTGGCTCATCACTATTGCCCCAAATCGGTGCAGCGACACCAATCATGCCGTCTGCCCGTTCGCCAAGACTCCACGCATAGCCATCTTGCTTAATGGTTGACAGCTGTTGTTTAAAGAGTTCAATATCGAGTGTTGATTCTGTATGTTGGATATAGGTTGTGCGATTAAAATATGTTTGTAGGTCTTTTGGTGACATGTAGGCCATATGTAATTTCCCGATTGCGCCGTAATATAATTCATATTCTTCCCCGAGTGGAGTCGTCACTTTTAAGGCATGTTCACTTTCAACACCGGATAAAAAGAGATGTTTATTCCCTGAACGTATAGATAAATAAACAGACTCCTTCGTTTTTGCGGCAAGTTCCGTCATGTATGGCTGTGCAATCGAAACAATATCCGGCGCTTGGAATCGATTGACGATTTGAAAAATGATTGGTCCTGGCTGGTATGTTTTACTGTCAGAATTTTTTAGTAGCATGCCACGGTCTGTTAAAGTAGCTGCTAAACGAAATGCTGCTGTTTTACTAATTTGTAGCTCGCGCTCAATATCAACGAGCCCGATAGATTTATATTTTAAAAATAATGTGAGTAAAGAGATGGCATTATCTACAGTGCTTAATCGGTGGACGGTTTTATTATTTTCCATAGTCTTCATACCTTTCTTTTTCAGAAATTGCGATTATAGCAATTAAATATTTATTATATAGATAATTTGTATTAATTACAATATTTGTTATGAAGAATGATAAAGTCGTTGACCACTGATCCATGTCTCTAATACTTGCATATGTTGAAGCTCAGTTAAGGTGCAGTTAATAGGATGGTGTTCAAGCATAATAAAATTAGCGTCAAAGCCTGGTGCAAGTTGTCCTATGTGCTGTTGCTCACCTAGAACGGAAGCAGCATTTGTCGTATAAAGATTGAGCGCCTCCTGTCTTGAAATAGCCTGTTGTTTATTTACTGGCAAGCCATTTTTGCTGTGTCTTGTACAGGCAGCAACCATGCCAAGCCAAGGGGAGATCGGTGCGACAGGGGCATCGGAGCCAGCTGCGACTGTAATACGCTGTTGTAGTAATGAATTTACTGGATACAGCCATTGCTGCTCACCATCGTCAACTTGCTGTAAATAGCGATCTCCATGTGTATAAATAAACGGAGGATTCGTCACGACTTGTATTTGTTGTTCATAAAGCATATCGAAAAAAGCTTCGGGGCAAAGACTCATATGTTCAAAGCGACAAATCCCTTTTACGTCTGGGAGTTGCTGGCGGGCTGTTTGTAATGCATCCAATGCATGCCAGACCATTTCAGGATTGACAACATGAACGGCGACAGGACTATTGGCGAGAAATGCCTGTTTCATCATTTGGACAACAACGTCCTTTGAAGGATAAATTTCAGGCATTGTCTCCAACACAATTTTTAAGGCACTGCGTTTAAATAGTGGTGTCGATTGTAGCTGCTGTGCAAGGTCTTCAAAGTGGGCGCTACCTGTCATCCAATGAACAGGCATGTGCCAGAAGAGTTGAGCTGCTTTTTTCCATACGGCTAGTTGAGCTGCTGTTGTCGTTGGAGAGGCATCGCACACGGTTGTAATGCCTAATGCTAAAAGCTTTGCTTGTAATTTTTGTATGCCTGCTAACCATTGTTTTTCGGGTAATTTAGGTAGGACAAATTCATTGAGAAAAGCGTCTGCACCGTGCATAATGCCTGTCGGTTGTCCAACTGCATCAAGCTCTTCGTAAATCCCTTCTGTCGAATGGTTTTGTGAAGCTTGTTTAAAATAGTCCCAGCCTAGACGGTTTAGCACAGACGTATGCCGAGTAATATAGCGCAGACGAATTGGGTGATTCGTAGAAAGCTCATCCAACATAGCCATTGTTAGTTTTTCTATTTGGGGAAAATGAAAAGGATGATAGCCATTTATACGAACCCATTGTCCGACTGGAATTTGCGAAATTTGCTCACGAAGATATGTAAAAAGGGCCTCTTTCGTTTGGTATGATGTTGGTATATGTATACTAAATTGTTCGCTAACCATCGCTTGTAAGTGACAATGGGCATCGATTAAACCAGGGATAATCACCTTTTGCTGGGCATCAATCATTACTTTCGCTTGATAGGGTACAACTTCATGATGCTGAAATAAAGCAATGATTTTGCCGTTCGCAATGGCCATACTTGTCGCGATAGGCATAGATTTTGATTGTGTTAAAATAACGGCATTGTATATAAATGTATCGATTTTTCGGACCATACGTTGGCTCCTTTCAATCAGAAGTGTTATTATTTTAACATAAAAAGACAGAATAATAGAATAATTAAGTGGGGATGTTAATTATGCACAATGAAAACCGTTTTAATTGGCAAGTTGTAACATTGCCAATTCCTTATGATTTACGCAGTGTTAATTGTTATATAATCGAAGAGCATTCTGGTGTTACAATTATTGACACTGGTGACGACACCGATGAGTCGAAAGCAATTTGGCGCGAGGTCATTGGCCAACGTCGAGTTAACCGTGTGCTGATCACACACTTGCACATTGATCATTTTGGGCTGGCAAAATGGTTCCAAGATGAATATGGTGCAACGATTTGGATGTCTCGACGCAGCAATGATGAATTACTAAAAAGACGAGAACGTTTTGCACAAGGAATGACCGAGGATGGCAGTTTATCTTTCTTGGCGGATTATGGCATGGTACAAGATAAAGCGGCATCGGCAGTATTTAATCGCTTTGAACCATTTCAAGTGCAGGTCGATGTTATATTTTCTGAGCAAGAACTCATTGAAGGCGAGACATTTAAGCTGCAGCCTATTTGGACACCAGGGCACTCGGCAGATCATTATTGCTTTTATGAAAAAGAGACAGGGGTTTTATTTTTAGGAGATCATTTGTTAGAAATTATTAATCCGATTGTAATGCCTTCTACACAAATGCAAAATCCGCTTGCCTTATATTTAGCGACATTTGACAGTCTCGGTCAATTAGCAATCAACGATGCCTTGCCGGCCCATGGAACACAGATTGAAGACTTTGCTGAGCGTGTATCGCGCTTAATGGTCCATTATACAGATAAATGCCAGCAAATATTAGCCGCTATACCAGCGGAAGGGGCGTCTGCCCATGACATTACAAATCAAGTGTACGCACATAAACCGCCAGAACTCCGCGGTGCAGCTTTTATTCAAGTAATTACTTTTGTGCATTATTTAACGGAGCGCAATTATTTAATACGCAAGCGTAAAGGTCAAAGCTATAACTTTTATCGAAGTAACTTGGCCAATGCTGAACCATTCACGCTTTAGCATTTATGTAAATATCCACTGCTATTTGGGTGGATATTTTTTAGTATATAAAAAAGGTAAAAACAAGGATTAAATTAGGCAAAAAATAGAAGGACAGATATAATAGAAGTAGCCCTATTTAACGATGTTTATAGATAATCAGTTCTTTTTAGTCATGATAGTATTCCCCTCTAAAATAGACTTTTGAAAGGAGTGTAAGAATGATTAGTTCAAATAATCCAATACCTCTCCATATCCAGCTAAGAAAAATAATAGAGAAGAATATTAATCAAGGGATTTATAAAAGTAAAATACCAAGTGAACGTGAATTAATGGAAGCTTACAGTGTGAGTAGAAGTACAGTAAGGGAAGCTGTGTCCCATTTAGTGAATGATGGTATTGTCGAGAAACGACATGGTAAAGGTACATATATTGCTAGAAAACCAGTGCATTACTGGTTGGGTAATCTGATTAGTACAACGAAAAGTATTGAGAATATGGGGATGCACCCTGGAACAAAGTTAATTAATCATGGGATTGTTACCGTTCCTGCTGAAGTAAAAGAAGCAATCACTTTAGCTCAAGCCTATTTGATTAAGCGTGTGCGCTATGCAGATGATATGCCAATAGCGATAGAGACGCAATATTATCCAATAGAAATTGGTGAAAAGCTTGCGAAATTGGATATTAAAAGCGGTACGTTATATGACTTATTAGAGGATGAAATGAGTATCCAATTGCATGATGCGGACGAAGTGATTACGAGTAAGCCGATTTCAAAAGAGGACGCTAAATTGCTTAATATTAAAGAAAATAGTAATACCCTTCATTTAGATCGTTTTGTTTATGATATAAATGGCGATTTGATTGAATATTGTATGGCGGATTATCATCCTGGTATGTATGCTTTTCACTTCAAATCACAACGCTTAAAAAAATAAATAGCAGATTGTTAAAAGGAACAGTATTAGAGTGCTTGCAGTTACTGTAACACCTTGTTGTTAGTTCGTTTGATATCTGTTTAGCACAGTAAGCCGTAACCCTCACTAAAGCCTCTGCTAGCAGCAATTATAAAAACTACTGACAAATGGGGAGTCAGTAGTTTTTCTGAGACAATATATAAATAGTTACTATTGGGGATAGTAATTATTTTCACTTGGATAAAGCTAATTTTTTACTTTCAAATACAATTTCACCGTTAATAATCGTAGCTAATATATTGATGTCTTTAATTGTCATTGGATCTACCGCTGTAGGATCTTTATCTAATACAGCAAAATCAGCTAATTTCCCTATTTCAATAGTGCCTAATTCTTGCTCATCGAAGTTTAATTGTGCGCCATAAATAGTCATCGATTTTAACGCGCTTTCAACATCAATTTTTTGATCGTCTCCTAGTACATGGCCGTCTCTCGTTATGCGATTCACTGCGGCCCATATTGAGAACAGTGGGGAAATCGGCGTAATAGGACAATCCGAATGTAATGTGTATAACAAACCGAAATCATCGGCTTCTTTTAAAGGGTTCATTCGTTCTGCTCTTTCAGGACCTAAAAAGATGTTTTTATGGCGGTCTCCCCAGTAATAGACATGATTAATAAAGAAAGAAGCGGCAATTTCGTATTTTTTCATGAATGCTAAATCTTCCGATGTTGCTGTTTGCACATGTTCAATTCGATGACGGTGATCATCACGTGGACAAGTATCAAGTGCATATTGATAGGCTTCCAAGATGGAGCCTATAGAGCGATCGCCGTTGCCATGTGTTGCGATTCTAAAGCCACGCTTATGAAAATCCAATACGTAATCATTTAAAATACGTTGTGGGAAAATTAAATCCCCGTATAAATTCGCATCATTATAATATGGTTGACGTAAAGCGCCTGTTAACCCTTGAATCGAACCATCTTGGAATAGTTTCGCACTATCTAATTTGGCCATGCCATTAGAGTCCTGTAAAATTTTTTGATTAAGTTGCTGTGCATCATACTGCTCAAAAATGCCACCTTCCAACAACATATCATTCATAATCATGAAGCGCATTCTCATTGGATGTGCTTGTGCCTTCAATGCCTCCATATGGATATCATATTCTATTGAACCTAATGTTAAGCCAACCCCTGCATCCGTATTGGTTGTAATTCCTTGTGCTAAATAGTCCTGAGCAGCTAAGCGAATTAAGTCAATGACCTCTTCAGTTGTAGGAGTAGGAATACAATTAAAAACTAAATCCATTGCAGCAGGCTCATATAATACACCATTTAAATTATTCAATGCATCCCGGCCAAAATGACCCCCATATGGGTCTTTTATCGAAGCATCTAACTTCGCGATTTCCAATGCTTTTGAGTTGGCGACGGCAAGATGATTAGATATATGACGGATAAATATAGGGCGATCCGTACTTACTTTATCTAAGTCTTCTTTTGTAGGGTGTCTATTTTCTACAAGCATTGTATCATCATAACCAAAGCCTAAAATCCAACTGCTATCAGCTTGTACATTTGCATAGTCCTTTAACTTACTAATGATATCGGTAATACTTTTATTATACGTAGGGGAACAATCGACTTGTGATTTGTTTAACGCATAAATTAATAGATGGTTATGTGTATCAATGAAACCAGGGATTAATGTTGCACCGTTTAAATCTACTTCATGTATTCCTTTTTCA